>NZ_DAMBHK010000069.1:0-2785 GCF_032060305.1 Kaistella sp.
TTCTTATCAAATAAACAACTACGGAATTAATTTAGAATGTTTTTTCCATCGCGATTGCTTTGGGAAAAAGAATGTTATTTTCTAAGTGAATGTGCTTGTGCAGATCGTTCTGGAAGTCTTCCAGCATTCTGTACGTTACCTGGTAAGTTCCACAGGCATCATCTGGAAACTCATAATTATTGGTAAGTTCAGCAATTTTCACGAAACGTTCGCCTTCAGCTTCATGCTCGTGCTTCATCATGGCAACAGGATTTTCTACTGTTCCGAAACGAGGCGCCGGCAATGCTTCGCCATTTTTCTTAGCTTCTACCATCTGCTTGATGAACGGGAAAAGAATGAGTTCTTCTTTTTTCATGTGTGCTGCCAAATCCTGGGCACTGCCTATAAAAAGTTCGTTAATTTCAAAAAGTTCAGGATGTCTTTCACCGTGTACTTTGCAAAGTTTATTCAAATAAGGAATCAGCATTGCAGATTTTTCTTCCACGTAACGGTGGTGGGTTTTCTCAACATAATCTGCCAATAAATCCAGTGGCCACGAATTGAAATCGATATCTTCAGATTTTCTGTTGGCTACTTCTTCCAGTTCTCTATAAATTTCTTCCGGACTTACTTTTTTGTTATCACAAGCCTCTTCTACCGTTCTTCCGCCTTTGCAGCAGAAATCGATATTGTATTTTTTAAAAACTTCTGCAGTTCTGAAATTTTCTGCAACGAAGTCGCCGATTGTTTTTTCTTGAGTAAGCATTTACTTTTGGTTTTAAATTATAGTACAAATTTATAAAATATTTTTAATTCGGACAAATTTATCCTAATTAATTTTAAAAGTAATTTATTGTTGAGTTTTCTAAAATTTGAAAACTGAAATATGAATTTTATTTCAGCCAGGCGAGACCGCTTTCGGTTTTAAGTCCTAAGTCGTAGAGGGAATGTTTCTGCGTCATTTCGAGAAGTTTTTCGCGCACTACTTTAAAATCATCGTGCACAGGACAAGGATTTTCTGCTGAACATTTCTGAAGTCCCAAACCACACTGGGTGAAAAGTCCGTCTCCATCAAAAATTCTTACCAAATGAAAAATTGTAATTTCTTTTTGTTTAGTTTTATCAAAAACAAATCCTCCCTGCTGACCACGCACCGATTCCAAAATATTTTCTCTGCACAGTTGCTGAAGAATTTTAGCGGTAAAGGCTACGGGAGCATCAATCGATTGGGATACTTCTTTCACATTCACTCTTTTTTGCTGCAGACTTTGCCGGGCAATGTAAATGGAAGCTTTAATGGCGTATTCGCAGGCTTTTGAAAACATAAATGTTATTTAAAGAATTGCCACTTCGGAATGAATGCGAGTAAACCAACCGATATAAAAATAAACAGATTGGTAACATCGGTATACAAAAAGGTCGAAAGATAAAAATTATGAAGAAAGAAATGCAGCACCACCGCCGCCGGGAACATATAGACTCCAATTTTTCTGTAGAAAAAGATGAGGATTAGCCCAATAATCATCAGCAAATCGATAAGGAAAATAAGGATGAAGTAAAATCCGGGAATATTGAGGTCGTTCTGCTGAACATATTCGTCGGAATCGATCCCAATTCCCATCAGCGTGAAGAGCAGCAAAGCCGCAAGTGATAAAATAAATCCTAAATCTTTTTTCGGACTTTCGTTAGAAAATTCTTCGTTCATAGGGTAAAATTAAAAAAACTTTTGAAAGAATTCAAAAGTTTTCATTTATTACTAAAGATTCAGTTCAGTTAGATAGAAACTGCGTCGATTAATCTGTTTTTATCAGAAAGATATTCCTGCATTGAGATCATACTTTCAGTTCTCATTACATCCTGAATGTCATCAATCTGGTAAATGATTCTTTTAGCATCTTCTGTATTTTTGGCTTTTACTTTACAGAAAATATTGTATTTACCGGAAATTACACTTGCCTCGATAACGTTCGGGATGGTCGAAAGTTCTTTCAAAACTTCCTGGGTTCTGTTTGATTTGGTGAGCAGAATTCCGATGAAGGCTGTGAAATGATAATCGAGTTTACCGTAATCGATATTAAGGGAAGAGCCTAAGATAATCCCGGCATCTTCCATCTTTTTAACTCTTACGTGAATGGTTCCTGCAGAAACTTCCATTTGTTTAGCGATTTCTGTAAAGGGCATTCTGGTGTTTTCTACTAAAAAATCCAAGATTTTTTTATCTATTTCGTCGAGTTGATAGTTCATTTTATATATGTATTGTATAATTGATAATTGTTTGCAAATATTTTTGCAAATTTACAAAAAAATATTAAAATGAAAAAATTTAGATAAATATTAACAGGTTTTAACGCAATCTTTAGTATTTAAGTGATTATCCTTATTTAATTGTATCATTTATAATTGAATCTCTTTTAGATTCTGACTGTTTAGGATTATTATTTTTGTCTTTTTTCTTCCTTTTGAAGATGGTATTAAAACTTTTACTATAAACTACACCTACTCCGTAGCTTTGGTTGGCACTTGCATTTCCGGCTCCAGCACCGTTCAATCCGATATTTGTCGGTTTACTGTAAGCTCGCAACAATCTTGTACCGTCGTTTTTCTTAGACCAATCGTATTCTACAATCCCTTCACCCGAAAGATAATCGGTATTCGCGTTATCTGATCTGGAAATTGGGATTCCTAACCCTGTTTTTACCGTTACTCTCGGCGAAAGCGCAATACTCACACTTGCATTTGCACGGTCGCCACTGTTGGAGTTTGCATCGCCTTTCAGGTAATTTAAATCGACCTGAAATTCGTTACT
>NZ_DAMBHK010000069.1:2885-7870 GCF_032060305.1 Kaistella sp.
CCGGCATTGGTTACGGTTCTTAAATAAGTTGCATTAATATCGAGTTGCGGCGCCATTGCATCACCATCCCAACGGATGCTGCTTCCTTTGGAAATCTGGAACGTTCGGTTAAGAATCGCTTTGGAAACAAAGGTTCCGTTATCGACGAAATAATTTCCGTTCATTGAAATTGCTCCGGTTCTGGACATCTGGAATCGCAGTTTCTCAGAATTTCCACGTACGGTTATATCACCAATATCATCGCCCACCATAACGTTTACGGTAGTTCCCTTATCAACCGCAATCGTAAAATCGATATTCATGTTCGCGCTAGATCTTTTCTTTTCTTCTACGGAAACAATTCCCGCTTCGTCTCTTTTCAGGAATCTCAGCATCTTGAATTCTTCAACATTAGAAGTTGAATTAGAATTAAAGGTGAAGACACTGTTGTTTAAAGCCCGCATTTCCGGCGTAGAAATATTTAAAGCCGAAACCGGTCCGTCCACGTATAAAGTTCCGGTACCGTAAATCCGTCCCCAGAAAAGGTCATAATCTTTCTGCGTGGTGTTGAGCAGCATTAAATTATCAGCCCTCATCACTAAGTTGACGCCCATTGAAGATAAAGTTTCAAACTGAATCGCACCGGAAATTGATCCGCGGGAGTTCGATCTTCCGTCTTTTACGCCAATGTCATTCAGTATCGCCAAACCTTTGGAAAGTGAAATCACGGTATCTTCAAACGAATAATCAACGCCGGTAAAGTTAAGTTTCAGCCCCATGTCTTTCATCGCGATATCGCCACTGTAGTCAACATCACTAAGTTTACCGGATATTTTAAGATCTCCTGAAGCTTTTCCTCTTAGATTTCCGAAAACACCTTTGACGAATTCCTGGGCAAAAGCGATATCAAAATCATTCATATCAGCCGTTAAATCAAGCGTTGGTGAAGAAGTATTGTTGTTAATGGTCCCGGTAAGGTGAAGGTTATTGTCACCAATAATTCCTGCGGAAACCACCTTGGCTTCAACATCGAAAACATTCGGTACGCTGCTTTTTTTAGCGGATACAACTACATTACCCATATCTTTTCCATTCATCAGAATATCAGTAATATTCAAATCGATAAGTGGTTCAAGATTGTTTTTATCCATGGTAATATCGAAGGTTCCGTTAGCAATTCCCTGTACATCCATACTGTTGTCGCTATTGGTAAGTGCAAAAACTTTGGCAATATCCAGGTTTTTAATTTCGCCATCTGCCGAAAAATCCTTGGCTGATTTGAAGATGGCCTGATTCAGGAAAAGTTCGCTGTTATCCGAATAGAGTCTCAAACGCTGAATGTAGAAATCACCGGCTTTTTTTCTGTATGTAATCGAATGATTTAATTCCGGACTCGTATCCACACTCCATGCTACATCATTGAATTTCATGGTAGTAGGCTCAAAACGGAAAACATAATCCCCCGCCCGATCTGTAGTTTGGTTAAGATTTACCGCATACTCCTTAAGTGTTTCTTTAATTTCGTCCTCTGGAGTGCCGTGTTTGAAATTAGCTGCGATATGCAGAATACTTTTATTTTCGTTACGTCCGCTTAAAGTGATGTCTTTCAGAATATTGGTGTTGTATTCTACTCTATTTACCTTCGCGAAAATCTGTTCATTAAGATTTGCTGTATTAATCCGAACGATTAAACTGTCGACCATCGCACTGTCGCGGGTAATTTTATCGCGTTCTGTAATTTTATATGCAGGATTTGCAGCGGCTAAGGCTTTGTCGGCATCGGTGATTTCTTCTTTTTTGGTCATCAAATATTTTAGCGAAGCTGCATCAAGATTTAAGACCAGATTATTACTGTTACCATCGTAGGCGCCGTTAACAGTCGCACCTTTTGGAATCTGCAGATTGGGCTCAAAATAACTTACCAATCCCTGTTTCACATCAAAGTCCATCGTAAAGTGCTGCCCTCTGTATAATTTTCGTGGCGGTGGCCCGACTAATATCTTACCGAGCCCATTCTGAACCATCCCGGCTAAATCACCAAGATTGAATTTTCCGGCAATTCTGCCATTTACTGCTCCCGGCGCGTCAACAGAAACAATACGGTTTCCGTTTTCAAAATAAGCTCTTACTTTAGCATTCGGAATCAGGTACTTTTGTGCGGCACTTGCAAAACTTACGTTCCGCAAATCAGCATCAAGATTCAAGTCGTTGATATTGGTCATTGCAATTTTACCGTCAACCAATCCACTCACAATCTGCGTGCCTTTTCCGCCAGTAAAATAGTTGATATTCAGATACTTCACATCAGCAACAACATCTGCAAGCAAACGGCTGGTGCGGAAATCGACAAGTCCTTTTACATTTGCTCTCGCCTGTTCGTCATTTACATTTACAATTCCGTTATAGGTTTTGTGATCCAGCAAACCATCCAGATAAACGTTATTAATTTCCCTGTTCATGATTTCAATTTTCGAAATCTGTGAACGGGTTCTCAGTTTCATGGTATTTACATCAAAACTCTGCCCCTGAATATTAAACTTACCGGAAATTAAACCCACCTGATTCATTTTGGTAATCACCGAAGTATTCAAATCGTTTAATTCTGCATAACCACGGTATTTCGGGAGATTAGAACTGTAATCTTCGAGGTAGAAATTATTTATTTTTGCCTGGCCAATCCCCGTAATTAAATTTGCGTTGGACACATAAACCTGCTTAGGATTTAGGCGTACAGCGCCATTGTATTTTAACCTTCCGAAATCATCAGCAAAATTTTTCATTTTTGATGAAATGAAAGTGGGCATCATTGCTTTCAGTTCTTTGTACGTAAAATCGGTAGAAAGTGAGTTGGTCTCGATCTGAAAGTTACCATTCAGAATATTTTCAACCTTCATTTTAGCCGTTCTAATGTTAACCTGCGGATTTCTAACCAAAAAATTATCGAGATAAAAATCGTTCAGTGGGCCGGTCATATCACCAGAAATATTAATCGGTTTATAATTATCCCAATTGGTGACAAAATAGCTGATGTCGTAACCGCTGATCTGGCTTCCGGGCTGCAAGGTCATATCCCATTTCACTTTATTCGTAAAATCAGCCCAGGAACCGTTATTCAGATTTAAAATTAAATCGCCCTGAAGCAGTGAATGATCTGTATTTATTGTTAAGTCCTTCAGCGTAAGCGCTTCTTTGGTCAATCCAAAATCCGCAGAAAACGTATCGACAAAATGTTTTTTGCCCCATCTTTCGGTGGTAAAACGCATGTTATTAATCTGAGCAAAAACATCAGATCCGTTTACACGAAGTTCTGGTACCACAAGATTAACATTCTGCGCAGTAAGCCATTTACCGGCTTCACCTTCACTGTTCTGATTTACAATAGATATTTTGGAATCCGTAATAAAAATTCTGGATTTTAACTGAAATGGCTCTTTTTTAACCGTAGGTGCCGGGGTATTGAAGAGATCCACAAATCGGATGAAATTCGAAATACTGTCGCCTTTATACGTAATGACCTTTAAATCCATTTTTTCCAAAGACAGCGATTGAAACTGCAGATTGCGTGAATCACTGATGATTGCAAACCAATTAGAGTCTGCGTAAAGTTCCTTGGCTTTCAGAAAGGGGAAGTTTTTATAATCTTTAATCGCAACTTCATGAATATTGATATCTCCAAAATAATTGATGTCAACACTTTTAAAGGACATCTGCGATTTCATGTCGTTATTAAGTTTTGCAATCACTTTTTGTGCTGCCCAATTCTTTGTTGATGGAAGACTTACAATAACCAAAAAAGACGCGACCAGAAAAAGCCCGGACCAGAATAAAATAAGTAAAAGTTTTGCCCACCACTTATAGCTGGTAACATCTTTGGCAGCCTGATCCACAAATTCGCCGGCAGTTTCTACAGGTTTTGTAATCGCGTCGGAAGCCAGTTCTGCAGCACCTTTTACGGTTTCTTTTACAGTTTCCTGAACGTTTTCCACACCTTTCTGCACAGAATCGCCAATGTTCTGGGCTACAGATTTTTTGTTTTCGTTATCGTTATTATTCTCTAAATTTGCCATTGTTATGAGCGACTCAATAATTTTAGGGATAGAATCGTCCTGCGACGATACTTCAGCAGCAATTATTCAGGGGAATAAAATCCTTTCAAACATTGCAGCTAATCAGGAAATTCACAACGACTATGGCGGTGTGGTTCCGGAACTGGCTTCACGTGCGCACCAGCAAAACATTATTCCCGTGGTTGAAAAATCACTGTCCAAAGCAAATATACAACAAAAAGATATTTCTGCCGTCGGATTTACGCGCGGCCCCGGACTTCTCGGCTCGTTGCTCGTAGGTACATCTTTCGCCAAATCACTTGCGATGAGTTTAAATGTCCCTTTGATTGAAGTTAATCACCTTCAGGCACACATTCTGGCGCACTTCATCGACGATGCAAATATTATGCCCCCGAAATTTCCTTTTCTGTGCCTCACCGTCTCCGGCGGGCACACCATGATTGTGCTCGTGAAAGACTATTTCGATATGGAAATTATCGGAAAAACAATTGATGATGCTGCAGGAGAAGCATTCGACAAAATCGGAAAAATATTTAATCTTGATTATCCGGCTGGACCTATTGTTGACCGGCTTGCGAAAACAGGTGATAAAAATTCATTTAAATTTAATAAACCGAAACTTGAGCAATACGATTATTCTTTCAGCGGTATAAAAACGTCTGTACTTTATTTTATTCAGAAAGAAGTGAAAAAAAATCCGGAATTTATTAAAGAAAATCTCGCAGATCTGTGCGCTTCTGTACAGAAATCTATTGTTGAAATTTTAATGGATAAACTTGAAAAAGCTTCAAAAGAATTAAATATCAACGAAGTGGCAATCGCAGGTGGCGTTTCAGCAAATTCCGGACTTCGGGAAGCAATGCAGCAAAACGCCGAAAAACTGGGCTGGAATATTTACATCCCAAAATTCGAATACACCACAGACAACGCCGCAATGAT
>NZ_DAMBHK010000069.1:7970-12190 GCF_032060305.1 Kaistella sp.
AAACTTCATATCGCAATTGCGCCTACCAAAAACATCGACAGAATCGAGTTTTTTTTGGAGAAAGCTACTGAAATGGCAGTTTCCGAAGTGAGTTTGATTCATACCGAAAAAACTGAACGAAAAAATCTAAATATCGATAAACTCAGAAAGCAGAGTATCGCTGCGTCGAAACAAAGTCTGAGATTTCATTTCCCGGTGGTTAATGATTTAGTAAAATTCTCCGATTTTATAAAAACGTTGGATCCGCAAACAACATTTGTCGCACACTGTAATGAAAATCTGGAACGAATTGATATAAAAGAAATTACCCCAGAAAAAAATATCACTTTTTTAATTGGTCCTGAAGGTGATTTCTCCGATAAAGAAATCCAACTTTTGGCAGAACGCGGAATTAAAGCAGTTTCGCTGGGAAGTCAAAGACTGCGAACGGAAACAGCCGGTGTTTTTGTCGCGGCGTGGAATTATTTTAAGATGATGTAAAACGTTTATTACACGGTAAAACGTTTCTTAATCGCCTTTTCAACTCTTACCACAAGAATTATAACTGCCAAACCAACCATTGCCAGACCAACCAGAAGCTTTACGGAAGTTGCAAAATCTGTAATTAATGTAAGCAGGCCGCTTGTTGCTAATACAATTCCGGTTAACATCATTTCCTTGGCTGCATAGCTCTGCGCGAAATCCCACTGATCCTGATTTTTCATAGACGCACTTGTTCTATAGCCGTAAAGAAAATTTATTTTCTTTGGTGGGAATTTCAACATAATAAATCCTGTGACTACAAAAACTCCTCCTACAAGTGCCGTTATATTGAAAAACGGATCGTCAAAAAGCTGATTCATTATATTTTCTGTTCTTTTAAATATTTCGCTAAAATCTGCGGACCGCTGGGAATAGAATTCACCGCCCATCTTACTTTCATCTTCCAAATTTTCTCTTCAGAAAGTTTGTAGTCGAGTCCGGATTTAATCAGTTTCTGCTTCAGTTCATAAAAACAAATTGCGGCAGCAACCGAAACATTAAAACTCCGGGTAAATCCATACATGGGAATTGCTAACGTTTCATCAGCAAATTCCAGAATTTCTTCCGTAACGCCTTCTTTTTCCGTCCCGAAAACCAATGCAACTGGTTCTTTCAAATCGTAATCGGGAAGCATTGTTGCATTCTTTTCCGGCGAAACTGCCAGAATTTTGTAACCACGGTTTTTTATTTCCATCAGACTCTCCAGGTTATGCGGAAGTTTTTCAACTTCCACCCAGGTCTCAGCTCCCTTTGTCACACGAAGATTTGGGTTGAATTCGTTCTCACTTTCCATAGCTACAATTTTATGAAATCCGCACGCTTCTACCGACCTAACAATCGCAGCGGCATTGCGGAACTGAAAAATATCTTCCATTACCGGCAATACAAAATCTGAACTTTCCGGCGCGAAATGTTCGATTTTTGTGAGTCTTTCACCGGTTAAAAATTGTTTGAGATAGTTGAAGGTATGCTGATGATTCATATTTCAAAAATAAGGATTTTTGTAGGAGGCGCGAGCGAAGCGAGCGCCAAAAAGTGTTGAAAGGTGCAATTAATAAATTTTGAATAATTTGTAAATCGAATGATTTTTAAAACTTTACCGCGCCCCGGCTTGAACGGAGCTCTTTTTGTGTAGCGAAGCGGAGCAAAAAAGCGGGAGTAGAAGACGGAAACTGGCGCCCAAAAAAAGATTAATTTCAATGGCCTCGTTCTGAAACAAACTTTCAAACAAAAGAAATTAGCTTGAAAAGATGTATTTTTGAAGCTATGAAAAGAAAAGTACTCCTGATCTACACCGGTGGAACCATCGGCATGGAAAAAGATTATGAAACAGGCAGCCTGCGGGCTTTCGACTTCGGAAATATCTTTCAAAAACTTCCGGAAATGAAACTTATTGAATGTGAAGTTTCTGTGCATCCTTTCAAGAAACCACTGGATTCATCGGATATGGGGCCCCAGGAGTGGAAAATTATCGCGAACTATATCGGTAAAAATTACGATCATTACGACGGATTTTTGATTCTTCACGGCACCGACACCATGTCTTATACGGCTTCTGCGCTGAGTTTTATGCTGAAAAATCTCCGAAAACCCGTTGTGCTTACAGGATCGCAACTACCAATTGGTGACTTACGAACTGATGCGAAAGAAAATCTCCTCACAAGTCTTTATTATGCAAGTCTTTACGAAAACAACGAAGCTGTAATACAGGAAGTTACCATTTATTTTGAATATAAACTGCTGCGGGGAAACAGAACCTTGAAATATTCTGCGGAATATTTTGATGCTTACCAAACGCCAAACTATCCTGTTTTGGGACAATCGGGCGTTCATTTGAATATCGAGAAAGATTTCCTGTGGCGTTCTGAAACCGAAGAAAATTTCAGCGTTGATAACCACATCTCAACGGATGTACTGTTCTGGAGGATTTTTCCCGGAATGCATCTTGAGCATTTGTTACAGATGCCAAAAATGAAAGTACTGATTCTGCAGGTTTTTGGCTCCGGAACGATTTTTAATACCGAGAAAACACAACAGACGCTACAGCTGCTTCGCGACCGGGGAACCGAAATTGTAGTGATATCGCAATGTGTTTCGGGTGGAATTAGTTTTGGTAAGTACTCAAATTCCAATATTTTTACAAAAATAGGGGCCATCAGCGGGCATGACATGACTGCTGAAAGTGCCATTACCAAAGCAATGCATTTGCTGGACAACCCAAAATTTGAGGGTAATTTTGCCGAAATATTTTCCAGAAATATCTGTGGTGAAGTTTCCGTGAATTAAACTTCAAAAAAAATGATTTTCAATTTTCAGTTCTCGATTAAATATTCTATTTTTGCAGTCTTCAATTAGAGAGGTGTCCGAGTGGTTGAAGGAGCTAGCCTGGAAAGCTAGTATACGGGTAACTGTATCGAGGGTTCGAATCCCTTCCTCTCTGCTAAAAAATCTCTGAAGAAAACTTCAGAGATTTTTTTATTTACTAAACCGCTTTAAATCTACTTCAGGCATTAAAGGTTTTAGATTTTCAATATGTTCATATAATTCTTTTGAAAAGAAACATCCGTTTAAAATTCCACGTGCGCCCAGACCATTAAAGACGTAAAAATTGTGATGTTCGGGATGACTTCCCAAAATTGGTCTTCGGTCTCTTACGGTGGGCCGGAACCCAAAGTTTACTTCATTAATTTCGAAGTCGTGAGGATAGAATTCCGAAAGTCCTTCTATTAGCTGCTGCTTTGCGAAATCATCAATTTCGCTCGTCCTTTCGTTGGGGTCGTAAGTTCCGCCGTAATAATAATTATCTCCACTTAAAGGAAAAAGAAAATGCTTTTTCTTCAGCGTATATGAGTTTGTGAGTGGTTTTGATAGCTGCACTTTCAAGTGATGCCCTTTGTTTGCAATTACAGGAATTTCGGAAAAAAATGGATTATTTTTCACTCCTATTCCTTCACAAAAAACTATATGTTTAAAACTGATTTGTTCATATGAATTATCAGTAATTAATGAATAATCAAAATATTGTTCTCTTAGATGATTATTTTCCTTGAGAAAAGTTTTAAAATCACCAAAAAATTCTTCCACATTAAGCCTCGCAGATAAATTTACAGATCCAGCCGCAAACGGGTTCAGAACAGTTTCCAGATTCTTAAATTCTGGGTTTAAGAAAGGCTCCAGTTGTTCTGTTTCAGATTTTGATAGCCAGAGTTCCTGCTCTTTTTTATCGTGAAAAATCCGGTGAATATTTTCGTTGATTAAGTAGTTTTTACAAGTATATTTTTCAATTTCTTTTAAAGTACTTTTCAGAAAACTGATCTGTTCCTGAGCAAGCCAAAAGGTGGTAAATTTCTTTAAAACAACAGGATTCACGATGCCTGCAGAAACCTGAGACGCACTTTTACCGTTTTCAGAAAAAATCAGGAAAGTTTTATTGTTCTGTATTAGCTGATGGGCGAAAAAAAATCCTGCATATCCGCCCCCAACAATTATATAATCAACATTTTTCATTCTTTAGAAATTTGGTTAAAAAAAACCTGAGTAAAAATACTCAGGTTTTAGTATATATTCAAAGGAAATGATTAGTAATTCCACATATCATTTTCCATCTGAAGAATCTGTGCTTTGATTCGCTCGCTCTCTTCAAGCTGTGCATCAGCATCACGTGGGATATAATCTTTGATTACACCGTTTCCTAAACC
>NZ_DAMBHK010000070.1:0-6461 GCF_032060305.1 Kaistella sp.
CGTCCAGCTTTTGGTAAGCCAGGATCCGCTGCGCAGAAAAATACATGGAATCTTTCTCCAGAATTTTCACGGCATACGGCCTGTCGGTCATCATCGCCGAATCCTTTTTTTCGTAGATCTCGCCGTAACCGCCTTTCATATAACGGTTTTCGGCCGGATCGCGAAGTGTCACGTTTCCTTTGGCTGTTCCGAATCCTGTGATTTGGTTAAAATACATATCGTCGCCGGTAAGCACTTTGCCATTATAATGAATCCTGGAGTTTTTCTTCAGATAAACTTCCTTTGAATTCATGTTATAGGAACCCCTTTCAGTATAAATGAGGTTTGATGGATTCTTTTTGTTGGTAATCGTCGTGGGACCGAAAAAATCTGCTGTGTTGGTCACCTGATTTTGTTTGATGTTGGTTCCTTCAACAGTATAATCCGGATTGTTGATCTTTACATTTCCTGTAAAATCAATCATTTTGGTAGCCAGATCGTAGGTTGCAGACTTAGTGTACATCACATTGGTTGCATCCGAAATGGTTCCGCCGGTATTGAAATACGCTTTGTTCGAAATCCTATCATAGTACAAAGTCTCTGTTTTGATCGTTTGTCTTGGGTCTGTAAGCACAACATTCTTTCTGGCGATTCCTTTCTGCGAATTTCCGTCGTACTCCATTTCTCCTGCGGTAATTACAGATCCGTCAGCATTTTGAAGCTTTACGTTTCCGGTAGCTTTGATGAAATTCTGTTCCTCATAAAAAATCACTTCATCTGCAGTGAGCAGCGAGCCCTGATGCTCAAACTGCACATTGCCTGAAAAATAAGGATTACCGTTGTACCTGCCGGGATTTTTCTGAAAAAAATCTGAATGGATGAGGCGCACTTTATCTCCCGGAGTTGCATTTTGAGCGGTCCCGAAATATGGATCTTTCACCAAAGGGTCCTGAGGTCTGGTGACAATCTGTGCAGAAAACTGAACACAGATCAAAAGAAATAAAACGAAAAGGTTTTTCATTAATTTTTTTTGGTACCGTAAAAATAGAGCGAATGAGAATCAATATTTACACCAAATGCGTTTTCAATTGCTTCTTTAATCCCCTGAATTCTAGGGTCGCAGAACTCGATAATCTCTTCGATTTCTTTGTCTGAATCTTTTTTATAAATCACCAGGTGATCATGTTGTTTATCGAAATAAGATTTTTCGTAAGAAGATGACGTGAGGGTTTTCTCGCCAAACTGGTGTTTGCGGATGAGGCCTGCATCCAGAAAAATTTCGATGGTATTGTAAATGGTTGCTTTTGAGACATGATATTTCTTCTGCATCATCAGAAGATAGAGGTCATCTACATTGAAATGATGCTCCATGGAGTAAATTTCCTCTAAAATGGTGTAGCGTTCCGGTGTATTACGGAAACCTTTTTCAAGAAGATACTGTCTTAGCACTTCTTTTATGGTTGTTATATTAAGATCTTTCTGTTTCGGGTCCATCAAAAAAAATTATGTACAAATTTAGCGATTTCATTCTAAATGAAAGCGGAGGGTTTTCCGGAAATAAATCCTGTAGGAATATTAAATCTTTAAGAATTATAGTGTCTAAATTCCACCTGCTGCAGTTTCTTTGTCACCACTTTCTGGTCAAGAAGCGGCGCAGATTCTACCACCACATTATGCGCGGAAACACCCCACGCCTTGAAATCGTCGCTGCCGATGTATTTCACAAAATTGTAAATATTGAGCGTAATTTTCTCTTTCACGGTAAGTAAAGTATCGTTGATATAGGTATTATCGATGATGATGTACTTAAGATCCGGCGGGATATTATAGGCACGCAGCGATGGATGGCTACTTCTGGACGGGATGCTTCCTTCTTCCATCATGTCTGCTAAAACCTGATCGAAATAATCGTTAATACGTCGGTCGATTTTAAACCCAAGAAGAAAATTGATGCGGTAAATCGTGCCGGGCATAATTTCGTCGATGGTATATTTAAAAGTAAACGGATCCTCTTGGTTTACAATATTCAGAATAAAATAATGATCGGCTCTTTTCGGCTGTTTCCGGAGGATCGAATAAATAATCTTAGACTCAATTTCATCATCTTTTTTTGCACGACTCAAAAACGCAAGATTGGTGGCGTATTTGGGGATGGTTTCATCCAGTTTCAGGTCTTTAATAATCGGTACATACTGATCCAGTTTCACAAATTTGATAAATTTGGCTTTGATGAGTCTTCCATTGTACCATGCATACATGCAAACGGCGATAAAACCGCCCAAAACGATGGTAAGCCACCCGCCATCAAAGAATTTAATTACGTTAGCATAGAAAAATCCTAATTCTATAAAAAGATACAGTACAAGAAAACCGAAAGCAAAAAACTTATTCACCCTGCTTCTGCTGAGCCAGTAAAAAAGTAGTGTTGTAGTCATGAGCATAGTGACGGTGATGGTTAAACCGTATGCTGCTTCCATCAGTTCTGAATGCTGAAAATAAATGACAACGATGAAACAGAGCACCATTAAACCCCAGTTGATGCGGGGAATATACATTTGACCTTTTACTCCCGAAGGATAGTCGATCTGTTGATTGGGCCAGAATGAAACCGACATCGCTTCTGAAAACATGGTAAAAGATCCAGTAATCACTGACTGGCTTGCAATAATTGCCGCAGCAGTTGCCAGAATTACGCCGGGCAGAATCGCCCAAACGGGCATTATTCCAAACATTGGATTGATGCCCTGGGCAACCAAATGATGATTATCGAGCAACCAGGCACCCTGTCCAAGGTAGTTTAAAATAAGCATTACTTTAACGAAAATCCAACTTACCCGGATATTCTGCTTTCCGCAGTGTCCCAGATCCGAATAGAGCGCTTCAGCGCCCGTTGTACAGAGAAATACGGCACCCATAATAACGATGGCACTGGGTGAATGGGTAATGAGGTTGTAGGCGTAATAAGGGTTAAAGGATTTTAAAATATCGAGATGGTCGACAATATGCACTGATCCGAAAATCCCCAGAACCAAAAACCAAGCTACCATCACAGGTCCGAAGAACTTTCCGATCGAAGCGGTACCGAACTGCTGAATGAAAAAAACAATGGCCAAAATAATAAGCGTAATGGCAACTACAGGCGTATGGGGATTATAAATCTTTAGACCTTCAACCGCCGACATTACGGTAAGAGAGGGAGTTATGACACTGTCTGCCACAAGAGTTGATGCCCCCACAATAGCCACCACGTAGAGCCATTTCTTTTTGAGTCTTTTTACAAGAGAGTAAAGAGATAGAATCCCACCTTCGCCTTTGTTGTCCGCGCGCAGGGCGATGATTACGTACTTCAATGTAGTCTGCAGGGTGAGTGTCCAGATGATACATGAAAGCGCGCCTTCAATATATTCATCAAACGGCAGGTTACCACCCTCTTTTCTTGCGTTCACAATCGCCTTCATTACATATAGAGGGGAAGTTCCTATATCTCCGAAAACAATTCCGAGGGAAACCAGCACCCCCATTGCGGTAAGTTTTTTCGTATCGAAATGATGCCCACCGATTACTACGTCTGACATTTTAATAAATATTTAATGCGCAAATTTAGATTAAAAACCTATTCGGAAATTATTTTTTAACGAATATCTGAAGTACAGCACAAAAAAAACTCCCTTTCGGGAGTATAAATTTATGCTTTGATGTACATTGCATTTTTAATTTCTTCTTTCACTTTCTCAAGTTTCGGGAACCATTCAGCAAACAGGGCTGCAGAATAAGGTGCCGGTGCATCCGGAGTAGTAATTCTTTTGATTGGAGCATCCAGATAATCAAACGCTTTCTGCTGAATCATGTAAGTGATTTCTGAAGATACAGAACCAAATGGCCAGGCTTCTTCTAAGATAACCAATCGGTTTGTCTTTTTTACTGAAGCGATAATGGTATCGAAATCCAGCGGACGAACCGTTCTAAGATCGATTACTTCAATAGAAATCCCTTCTTTTTCCAAATCTTCAGCGGCCTGCATGGCAAGTTTCATAATTTTACCGAAAGAAACCAAAGTCACATCTTTTCCTTCTTTCTTGATATCGGCTTTACCGATTGGGAGGTAATATTCTTCTTCAGGAATTTCCATTTTGTCGCCATACATCTGCTCAGATTCCATGAAAATCACAGGATCATTATCCTGAATTGCACTTTTCAGCAATCCTTTTGCATCGTAAGGATTAGAAGGAACAATTACTTTAAGTCCCGGTATATTGGCAAACCAGCTTTCAAGTGCCTGAGAGTGTGTTGCACCTAACTGGCCTGCTGATGCTGTAGGACCGCGGAAAACGATTGGGCAATTCCACTGTCCGCCGCTCATCTGGCGAATCTTTGCTGCGTTGTTGATGATCTGGTCGATTCCAACGAGGGAAAAATTGAAAGTCATGTATTCCACAATCGGTCTGTTGCCATTCATTGCAGAACCTACTGCAATCCCTGTAAAACCAAGCTCTGCAATGGGTGTATCAATTACCCGTTTCGGACCAAATTCGTCGAGCATGCCCTTCGATGCTTTATAAGCACCGTTGTATTCTGCAACTTCTTCACCCATTAAATAGATTGATTCGTCCTTACGCATTTCTTCGCTCATTGCCTGTGCAATCACCTCACGAAAAGTATATTCCTTCATATTCATTGAAAAATTAGATTACAAAAGTAAAGATTTTTTCCCAAACCTTCAGATGATAAACGACATAAAAAAAGCAATCCTTACGAATTGCTTTTTTAAATTATTTTGAAATTGTTATTTCAGTTTATGCCAGGTTTGGTTTCTTCCGATTAAAGAAAAACCGATGTAACCTCTTACGTTCAGTTTATCGCCGCTTCTTGTAATGGTACACTTGTAAGTTTTGCCTGTTTTAGGATCGGTAATGGTTCCGCCGGTAAATTCGTTTCCATCTTTTTTAAGACCGCGCACCACTTCCATTCCTAAAATAGGTTTGTTTTTTCTGTCATCTTTACAGTCTACACAATTTGCGTTGGTAGGTTTTATTAAGAGCTGGGTTACTTTCCCGTAATATTTCCCGTCGGATTTTTTGAAGATTTCTACGATTGATTTCTCCTGTCCTGTTTCATCATCAATGGTTTTCCATTTGCCTTCGATTTGGGCATAAGAGAGTGTTGCGAAAAACAGTGCAACAAAAGCGAACATTATTTTTTTCATTTTATAAAATATTTAAATTTTTAGTTTGATAAATGTAATTAAAAAAAGTTAAACACCAAATCTTTAATTATTCGGAACATACTATTATAAGTAAAAACAGAAATTATTAAAACTAAACAAATGTTTAATATTAATTGAGTTTACGGTTGATCACCCTGTTCATATAATCCTGATACCAGGCTTTTGCTTTCAGTTCGCCCAACTTAATTTCAGGTGTATTTATTTTTCCCAGAAGATTGTTTTCATAACCCAAATCATCAAGCTTATAGATTCCGGTAAAGTTTTTACCATCGAAAAGGTAGATGAAATCTCCAATAATGAACTGCTCCACTCCACTCGAGTTAACAATCAAGTGATCTTCTTTTTTATCGGAAACCAAGCTTCTGCCCCAACTTCTTATTTTCTTATTATAGCCCATTAAATCGGCTAAAGTTGGGTAAATATCCATCTGCTGGGTGGGCGTTGAGATTTCGCCTTTCAGGTTATATTTCGGGTTTGGTGAGTAAAACAGAATCGGAACGGCAAAACGGTTCATCGCTTTTTCATATTCAGGATATGCAATCTGGTTGGTATGATCGGCCACCATTACAAAAATCGTATTCTGATACCAGGGCATTTTTTTGGCGGTTTCGAAAAACTGTTTCAGCGCATAATCGGTGTAACCTACAGGTTCATGAATTTCAAGCGGACCTTTTTTGAATTTTCCGGCGTATTTTTCCGGAACCTTGAAAGGGTGATGAGATGATACCGAAAACATCGTCGCCATAAAAGGTGATTTCTTTGTATTTAGTGTCTTCGCGAAATACTGGAAAAACGGTTCGTCCCATATTCCCCATATCCCATCGAAATCTGCATCATTATTATACTCAGTTTTGCCGTAATAGTGTTTGAAACCTAAAATATTCCCAAATCCCATAAAGCCCATCGACCCATTCGGTGCGCCGTGAAAAAAAGAAGTATCGTAACCCATATCATTCGCCACGGAAACGACAGACTGTATCTTTTGGTTAGAATAAGGTGAACTGGTAAATGCATCTTTCAAAGTTGGAATTCCCGCTAAAATTGAACTCATTCCATGGATAGACTGCCGGCCGTTGGCGAAAGCATTGGTCGCAATTAAACTTTGCGTAGCAAGACTGTCGAAAAACGGCGTATAGGAAACAAAATCTTTAATATTCGTATTTTTATTAAACGCGCCGGAATATTCTTTACTGAAACTTTCGAGAATAAAAATCACAACATTGGGTTTCGGCTCAACACCTTCTCTTTTGTATAATTT
>NZ_DAMBHK010000070.1:6561-8636 GCF_032060305.1 Kaistella sp.
AATAAACCATAAAATCACAAACGGATGCTCAACCACAGAAACCAAAAACACCTTGGCAATATTCTTTTCATGCTGAGCCACGTGCATAGCGGCCATTGTAAGCCTTGCCTGCGAGAATTTGTAGTACACAAAATCCCCGAAATTCATTCCATACGCAATTCCGTTGGTGATGAAATAAAGCCAGAACAGGAATCTCTGGTAATATTCTTTCGTATTAATGACCAAAGGCAGCAAACTCAGCAGAATAAAAAGCGAATTCACATACAGGATCGCGGTGGTATCAAACGCGGTTCCGTGATATGCAATATTGAAATAATCTGAAACCGAATCGATGCGGATTAAATTTTTATTAAAGAACCAAAACAATAACCTTGCAACCTGATAAAAAACAAAAGCCAGAAAAATCCTGTAAAAAAGCACGCCGATTTCCTGCAATCTAAATTCCTTCATTCTAATTTTAAAAAACAATGCTGCAAATTTACATTAAATTCATATTTCGTTAGGATTAAGTTTATTTGGCTCGCCGGGCGGCAAAATTTTAATAAAAACCTTACTTTTGCTCTTATGAATTTTATCAAAAACAATTTGGCAAATGCATTTACGCTGGCGAATTTATTTTCGGGCAGTATTGGCGTCATCCATTTGCTGGCGGGCAATTACCAGATTACTGCCCTCTGCATCATCATTTCTCTGGTTCTGGATTTCTTCGATGGATTTATCGCAAGAGCCCTGAAATCGAACTCCAATCTCGGCGCACAACTCGATTCGCTTGCCGATATGGTGAGTTTTGGCCTGCTGCCCGGACTTGTTATCTATAAATCTTTAGAACCTTTCGGAAACCAGTTTTTGGGAACCGATTTACCGTTTGAAATAAAATATCTTGCCCTTTTTATTACTTTATTTTCCTGTTTAAGACTGGCAATTTTTAATCTTGATGAAGAACAGACTTATTATTTTAAAGGTTTAAACACACCATCAAATACGATTCTGATTTTCGGACTGTACTATGCTTTTCTGGAATCCGGAAGTTTCTCGTTTCTGTTTGAAAATCCGCCTCTTCTGATTCTTTTCACAGTGATTTCTTCGTGGCTTCTGGTTTCGCCCATTAAAATGATTGCCATGAAATTCAAATCGAGGAAACTGGAAGATAATTACCCAAAAATTGCTCTGTTAATCGGCTCGGTTCTGATTCTTATCATTTTTAAAACAGTCGGAATTCCTTTGGTCATCATCTATTATATGTTGATTTCGCTGGTTTTTCAGAAACAACTACGTTAAACTCTGAAGAACGAAATCTTCTGCCCACCTTATCTTATTTAAAATAATATCATGAATTTAAAACTTTATAAACCGCTTTGTGTCTTCGATCTTGAAACGACGGGAACCAACGTTGCAAAAGACCGCATTGTTGAAATAAGCATCCTGAAAGTAAATCCCGACGCATCGCGTGAAAGCAGAACCTGGCTTGTAAATCCGGAAATGTATATCCCGAAAGAATCTACAGCGGTACACGGAATAAGCGATGAGGACGTGAAAAACGCTCCGAAGTTCAGTGAAATTGCATCGAAAGTGATGGAAATGATTGCAGGAACCGATTTGGGCGGGTTCAATTCCAACCGTTTTGATGTCCCGCTTCTGGCAGAAGAACTTTTAAGAGCGGGAATCGATTTCGATTTGAATAAATTCAAACTTGTTGATGCACAAACCATTTTCCACAAAATGGAACCCCGAAATTTAACTGCAGCTTACAAATTCTACTGCAAAAAAGACCTCGAAAACGCGCATTCTGCGGAAGCTGATGTGTTGGCGACATTTGAAGTTCTCGACGCGCAGGTGGGTCATTATGAAGATTTACCGAATGAAATCGCGGCGTTAAGTGAATTTTCATCACACCATAAATTTGCAGATTTGGCAGGTTTTATCGCGTTCGATGAAGATGGAAAAGAGGTTTTCAGTTTCGGGAAATATAAAGGACAAAGGGTGAAAGATGTATTCCAAAAAGATTTGGGCTATTACGGCTGGATTCAGAATGCGGATTTTCCTCTGTATACAAAAAAAGTCCTAACGGGAATTCA
>NZ_DAMBHK010000070.1:8736-12071 GCF_032060305.1 Kaistella sp.
ATGAAAATCATCTGCATCGGCCGCAATTATGCCGAACACGCCAAAGAACTCGGAAATGAAATCCCTGAAAATCCTGTAATCTTCATGAAACCCGACACGGCAATCCTAAAGAAAGGTTCGGATTTTTATATTCCCGAATTTTCTGATGATGTGCATTATGAACTGGAAGTCGTGCTGAAAATCTCGAAAGGCGGAAAATACATCCAGGAAGAAAAAGCTTCGAATTATTTCGAAGAAATAGGATTGGGAATTGATTTCACAGCAAGAGATCTGCAAAGCCAGCTGAAAGCAAAAGGACTTCCCTGGGAACTTGCCAAAGGTTTCGACGGCAGCGCTGTAGTTTCAGAATTTTATAAAAAGAGCAGTTTCGATATGAAGAACCTGAATTTTTCTTTACTTAAAAACAAGGATAAGGTTCAGGACGGGAATACTTCAATGATGATTTTCTCTCCGGAAAAAATGATCGCTTTCGTATCACAATACTTCACGCTAAAAACCGGAGATCTTATTTTTACCGGTACGCCGAAAGGTGTAGGCAAAGTTGCGGAAAACGATATTCTGCAGGCTTTCCTTGAAAATGAAAAAGTGCTGGATCTGAGAATTCAGTAAATTACTTGACCGTTTGCAGAAACTTTTGTAACTTTAAGGAACAAAAATTAAGATCATGATTAACATCGTATTACCTGTAGATTTTTCAGACGCAACCGACAGACTTATTGATGGTGCAGTAAAATTCGCTAAAGAAACAAAAGGAAAAATCTGTCTTATTCATGTAGCGCCGGCGGATATTGGTTTCGCTATAGGCGACATGGGCTTCCAGTATTTCCCTGAGGTGGAGCAAAATGAAATTAAAGATGAGTTGCTGCGGCTGAATGTAATTGAACAGCGCATTATCGCGCAGGATGTGGATTGCGAACATCTTCTGAAACAGGGCGTTGCCGGAGATATTATTCTGGAATATGCCAAATCAAAAAACGCTGATTACATTGTGATGGGTTCGCACGGAAGAAGCGGAATTTATGACGTATTTGTGGGCAGTTTAACTAAGGAACTTACAAGAAGGTCAACAATTCCTGTGCTGGTAATTCCTATACATTAATAATTGAAAGTAACGAAATTATAAATCCCGAAATTATAAAATTTCGGGATTTTATTATGAACATAAGTATCAATTATTTTAGCCTTTTTTGTTGATCTTCGGATCGTAATAAGGATGATGCCCTTCAGTTGGTGAAAAATATTCTTTGTCTTTGTCGCCACCTAAAGTTACCATCAATACATAACACCAATAGGTGAATAAAGCTGATGCAACCAGAAACAGAATCCAGTTAAGAACATTACCTGCTGCATCAAACAAACCGAAAGACCACTTGAATACATCGCTTAAGAAGAGAAAGAAAGACGTCATTATTTTCCTTTTTTAAATTAACTTTGCACAAAATTAATAAAAATGTTTCGATTACTTTCAAAAGAAAGCAATATTTTTTCAATACCATTTTACATCGGCGTACTACTTTTAATTGTAATCGGATTCAACTTTCTCGACCTCAATACTTTAGATTTTTTTTCCGCGGTAATTACGTTTGCAGGCGTAGCCATGGGCTATTTCTGTTTTAACACGATTGCCCTGAATTACCAGACGCATTTACCGTTATTTTTATATACCGCATTTATTTTTGCGCTTTATCCGGGGGATCTAGACATTGGGATTGCGGTTTCACTTTTTACCAATTCCATCATCCTTATTCTGCTAACTAATGTGGATATGAGTGTCCGCAAAAATTCCTATCCTCTAGTAGGCGCAATTCTGGGACTGAATTTTATCTTTCTTCCCACAACCTGGCCGATGTCGATTTTCGTTATTTTACATATTATCGGAACCTCAGACCGTGTAGGATTGCATGTTTTCAGGCTTTTTTACGGTATTTTTCTGGTGGCGATATCTTATTTCGGGATTGCATATTTTCTGGGAATGAACTCCTGGAATCCGGCGTATTTTCCGTTTGACGATTTCAAACCTTCGGAATATATCAAGCCGCTGCTTTGGTTGCTCCCTGTTGCTCTGATGCTGATTCATGCGGTGATGGATCATTTCAGGAACTTTAACAAGAAAAGCCCGACAAGCAAATTCAAATATACATTTCTGCTGATTTTTTCGCTGGCACAGCTGATCACGATCTTACTTTACATGAGAAATCAATATGAATATCTGCTTTTGCTTGCTTTTCCGGCTTCAATTATATTAAGCAGAATGCTGAAATTTCTCCCCAAATACTGGATGCAGGAAACCGGATTGTGGCTGATTATTTTCAGTCTTGTCCTCTTCAAGCTTCAGGGTTATTATAACTTTAATATTTAATTACAATGATTCAAATTGACGATAAATTAATTTCTGAGGATATTTTTTCTGAAGAATTTGTATGTAACCTCAGCAGATGCAAAGGCGCATGCTGTGTTGCAGGTGATGTAGGCGCTCCGCTGGAGAAATATGAAACCGAGATCCTCGACAGGATTTTTCCGCAGGTAAAACCTTATTTAAGGCCTGAAGGGATAAAAGCTTTGGAAGAACAGGGAACCTGGACCATCGATCCGAACGATGGCGATTTTGTAACTCCGATGGTAAACGGCGAAGAATGTGCATATGTAATTTTCGACGAAAAAGGAATTACCAAATGCGGAATCGAAAAAGCTTATGAAGACGGTGCTGTAGATTGGCATAAACCCATTTCATGTCACCTCTACCCGATACGTATTACCGAATATTCTACATTTACCGCCCTGAACTATCATGAATGGGAAATCTGTAATCCTGCCTGCGAACTGGGAAAAGAACTGAAAGTACCAGTGTATAAATTCCTGAAAACACCACTGATCAGAAAATACGGCGAAGAATTTTACGACACGCTTTGCGATGCGGCCGATGAGTGGAACCGCGAGTTCAATTCATAGAAAAATTATATCTTTAAATAAAAAATGTCGGAGCATTTTGAACTTTTAGATGTTTATAAAGCCATTATTTCGATCGTTGCCGGGCTGATTCTGGGTTTCGAACGGGAAATGAAGGATAAATCGGCGGGGTTGAAAACCATCACCGTCATTTGTCTGGGTTCTACTCTTTTCTCGATTATTTCCTATAAACTTGCCGGCGATGGCGACCCCACGAGAATCGCCTCTTATATTGTGAGCGGAATTGGCTTTCTGGGTGCCGGCGTCATTTTTAAAGAAGGCTTCACGATCTACGGACTTACTACCGCCGGTGTAATTTGGATTGCCGCTGCGATTGGAATGTCGATAGGCTTTGGTGAGGTTTATATTGCATTTACTTTTCTTATTTC
>NZ_DAMBHK010000071.1:0-3630 GCF_032060305.1 Kaistella sp.
AAATTGAACTGCTCTTTAACATTTCCTTCCGGAGAAATCCGGAGATAAGTCAGCTGATTTGGATTTCCGGCGCTGCCTTTGCCGTAGATTTTGGTAGGTGCCAGAACCACGATCCAGTCCCGTGGGAAATCATCGTTCGAAACATCCCGGCTGTTTTCATCGAGCAGCGGTTTAGAGAATATAGGTTTTACAGGGCTTGGCGTGGCAACGGACGCTATTTTTCTGGACTCACCCGTATTCGAAATCTTCACCAGATCCAGGCTCTGCATGGCCGCACCTTTGGTATAAGGATAAGCCAGGGCATAAATCGTGCTGTCCCGTTCTACCTCGTACGCGCCGCTGAAAAGGTACTCTTCACCGTTTTCACTGGTGAGTTTCTGGCGGTCGAGCAGTTTCACTCTCTTCACGTAATCTCCGGCAAGCCAGTTGTATTTTGCCTTGATCTCACGCTTTTTGAACATCATTTTTCCTGTGAGGTTGGTGCTTACAGAAGCTGCCGTCGTGGTATATTCATCGCCTTTAAAGTTGAAGAATTTCCATTTTTTCTTTACTTTCTCTACGTCCCACTCGTCTTTCATGGTGTTGGTAAGGTTGGCATCTTTGTCGAACGTATAGGCTTCCACCTTCACTTTTCTACGGCTCGAGGGCAGAAAGTACACCATCTCGAAACCGCCGTTTTCCTTGGCTTCTACACCACCCAGATAGCCTTTCTTGGCTTTGCGGGAAATTTCGTAATCTTTTTCAAGAACATTGAAAGTCGTTTGTTGCGCAGTCGCAAAATAACCTGCCAGTACAAACGATGCAAACAGAAGAGATTTTTTTTTCATCATTTGGGTTTTTTGTTGCAGTAAAGGTAGAGCAAATGCAACACGGCGATCTACCCGGCAGTGGGTATTTTGAGGACGGCAGGTGAGAAATTTTTAGGCTCAGTCGGCCAGCAGGTCGAGATCAGCTACGGCCTGTATAAGCTTGGGAACGGAATGGGTTTCCGTTTTTCGGTAGATGTTTTTGCGGTGGGTTTCTACCGTGCTTTCGCTGATGAAAAGAGCGGTGGAAATCTCCTTATTGGTACACCCGTCGATCATCAGTTTCACGATCTGCTTTTCCCGCAGCGTGAGCTTTATTTCCGGATAATCGATGACTTTGCTCTTAAACTGCTTCAGCGCGGTCTCTGCCTCGGTGCTGAGGTGCATATATCCTAAATGTACATCCTCCAGCGCTTTCACCAGATCCTGGCGGCTTATTTTTTTAGAAAGATAACCGTCAATCTTTACTTTTTCTGTCAGTTCATAAACCGTCTTCGGGTCGCAGTTCATCGAGAGGATAATGATTTTGATTCCCGGGAAATCCCGCTTAAGGATTTTGGCACATTCAAATCCGTTGATCGTGGGCATCATTAAATCCATCAGGATGAGATCGGGATGTATTTCTTCTGCCCTGAGTTCGTGCAGAAAATCAAAGGCATCGGTATAGGTTTTCAGGATTGAGATATTTTTCTCCAGACCGAGAAGCATTTCAATCCCGTCGATAATGATCTGATGGTCATCAATGATAACGACTTTCATAACGCCTCTCCTTTAAACGGTTGGAATCTGGATGAATATTCGGGTGCCCTCGCCCGCCGCACTGTCTATACGCACCTGCCCTTTCAGCAGTTCAATGCGTGCGTTCATATTCTGAAGTCCGAGGCCGTCTCTCTTGTCCATCACTTTGGCAGGGTCAAAGCCTTTGCCGTTGTCTGCGATTTCTGTGGTGATCCGATGGTCGGTCTGGATGACGGAGATGTCAATCTTATCAGCACCTGAATGTTTGATGGTATTGTTGATGCATTCCTGAATGATCCGGTAGAGCGTAACCTGGATATTCTGGTCAAGATCGTTGTTGAGCCCCTCAATCTGAAGGTTCACGGTAAGTTTTGGCGAGGAGATTTTCTCAATGAGATCCCTTAAGGCATTGGTAAGCGAATTTTTAATGAGCATGTTAGGCATCATCTGATGAGACAGGGTACGGACATCGTTGATGGCGTCTGCCAGGATACCGGAAGTCCTGTGAATGATCGTATTAAAATTCTCAGGATCATTTTTATAGTCATTCAGCACGCTCACATTCATATTGGCCGCCGTTAAAAGCTGCCCAACACCGTCGTGCAGGTGGCTGGCCATTCTTTTGCGCTCATTGTCTTCCGCGGTAATGACCGCCCGGGTGGCCAGATCCTGCTGGTGCAGAATGGCTTTCTGGAGTTCGGCTTTCTGGCGGTGCTGCCGGTTGCGGTAGAACACTGCGCCCAGCAGCAGTACGCCTACCAGCGAGAGCAGGGCCACGTTTCTTTTCAGGATTTTGGATTTCTGCTCAAGGATTTCACTGTCTTTCTTCAGGGTCTGGTATTTCTTTTCAAGTTCAGCCGTGCTGCTGCTTACTCCGACATTCACGAGCTCATTATCGAGCGCGATGTATTTCTCAAAATAATACTCTGCGCTGTCCGGCTTTGCCAGGTGATGATACACATTCGTAAGCAGTTTGTAGGTGGAAAGCTGGTTTTCCTTTGAATTTTCTTTTTCGAATAGCGGCAGGATTTTTAAAAGCATGCGCTTTCCCTCCGGATATTTTCCCTGTACAATGAGATGCTGCGCGACGTCGATACTGTTGCTTTCCTGATCGATTTTGGAATTGAATTCTTCGCGCACTTCCTGAGACACCTGCAGGTTTACGGCGGCCAGGGAATCCTTTCGCTGAAGGGTATACAGGTTGCCCAGGTTTCTGTTGGCGAACGAAAAACCCTGTTTGTTGCCGACTTTATTACAGATCTCCGAACTTTTCTGATACTGCAGTTCTGCCTCCGCATATTTTTTCTGCATCTGGAATGCTTTTCCCAGGTTCAGGTAATTTTCGCAGAGTTTGTTCTCGATTTCCACGCTTCTTTCCTGAGACTCAAAATATTTTACGGCTTCACCGATATATTTCACCGCATTAGGATTGTCTTTCAGATCCACAAACAGAAGCCCGATATTCGCCTTTGTAATGTTCGCATTTCTGGCATCACCCTTTGCTTCGAAATATTTAAGGGCCTCCAGATACATTTTCATCGCTTTGGTGTACTGAAAGCTGCTTTGGTACACGGAAGCAAGATTATTATTAAGTTTGGCGATTCCCGCAGCATTCTTCTGCTTTTTCCGGATCTGATAGGATTTCAGATAATGCTGTTCGGATTTCTTAAAATCATTATTCCGGAAATGAACCGCTCCCAGATCGCTGTGAACCTGGGCAAGTAATACGGAATCCTGAAGTTTTTCGGTGGCTGCAATGGCTTTTTTACCGTAGTTGAGGGCAGAATCCACAGAAACACTGGCGTAATACCAGGTGAGATCGGCATACACCGATGCGCGTTTCTTATCGTCTGGATTTTTGGTGAGTTCCGATTTTAGGTTGCTGATGACCTCAGAAAGATTCTGTGCCTGTAGAACAGGGAACGCAAATAAAAACACGAATAATAACGCACGGAAGCCAAGGACTTTGGTTAACCGCAATTTATACAATCTACGGTACACGGCGGGTTTTCGGTGAGTTGAACAGGACGTGGGGAGAGCTGTTTTCATATTTCAGTGGTTCTTTCCGGCCTTCTTTTTCCGGCAT
>NZ_DAMBHK010000071.1:3730-5216 GCF_032060305.1 Kaistella sp.
CCGTGTGTCGCAAAATTGCGTTTGAACTTCTGAATATAAATGCTGTCATTCTCTATGGTGTAAGAAAAATATCCAAGGCTAACGCCGCACATGTGGCAGCTGTTGGCATTCACAAATTCTCCATCTTCATTGGTAAACATTGGAGATGTTCGGAAAACTGTATAATATACATTCTCATTGCCACGCTTGACGGTCATTGTGGTGTCAATAAAAGAATATAAAACGCGGTTCTCCCCAAGCTGCCCGTTAAATTCATGCACATCGCCGGGCGTGGCCAACCATTTTACTGCCTTTTGACTGGCGTGGTATTCGCCGTTCAGCAAATCGGTGAGCATTTCAGCAGGAGTAGTGGATGCAGGATAATCCCCCGGTGAGGTGGCATACAGGCTGTTCGCAAACAGCAATAGCAGCAGCAGCAGTCCGGAACTGTTTGGTTTTTTATAATAAGTCCGGAAATCCACCACTATTGCCAGGTGACGCTTAACCGTTTTTAGAAATGTATTCATGAAAATGATTTTGATGATGTATTTTTCATAATTGGAAAGGCCCCCTGTTCTGCTTCCTGACTTTGCTGTAAATCATCAGGGCTGTTCCCGACAGCAAAAACCGCAACATCCATGCAAACCCTGTGTAACCATATACCCCATCATGTTGATCCTTGCTGCCCACCATCACCCAATCCGGGATGTGTTTACTTCTTTTTTCTTTTGGCACGTATCGGATATACGGCGTTGCTGCCTTTAATTGTTCTACAGTCGGCAACGGTTCGTGCTGGGAATAAAACAGGGAATAATTGTGTTCTAAACTGTCCGGTACGCCGTCCCGCATGTAGCTCAGCATCAATTTAATACTCACCGTACTTTTCCAGGGATTGGGTTTTACTTCCGCCCACTTTACCGATGATTTCACCACCACACTTGCTTTTGCATAAGCATCATCACGCAGGTAGGAGCGCACGCCCAGCAGGCCGGAGATGATGCCGAGTATAATGAATATGATGCCAATAAATTTTATAGCGTTACTCAACAATATTGATTAATTTTTGCACTGTTATATCACTGTTTCTTCTCTATCTACCTGAAGTGTTGACTAATGGCATAATACAAACCGAAACCCGTTGCCAGCACCCCTACTACAATGCTGCCTTTAAATCCTAATACCTCAGCCACCCACATCAGCATTTCCTGCCTGCCAGCCTGCGTGCTCGACAGTGGAATTGATGTGCCTTGTTCCATATCGTAAGCAAATGCAACCAGTAAAGTTGAAAAAATGAGGATGGCAATTGCGTAAAGCCAGCGTGTTAGTTTTTTCATCTTGACATTATTTGCCAGGAAATTATGTTTCGTTATCTGGGATCCATCCGGCTTTTAACTTCCAAGGGAAGATCAAAAACGCCATTGGATATTTTCACCAGGTTTTTAGTGTCCATGCTGCCATCCTCTTTCTGCAATACACCGGTAAATGAGAACCTGCCTTTGATCCTTGA
>NZ_DAMBHK010000071.1:5316-12049 GCF_032060305.1 Kaistella sp.
CTGCCCTGACCATGAAATCTGAGACCACATCTTCCGGTAAAATTTTATATTCTCCTTTCGTAACGGTTTTGCTGCTGTCAGCGGGGGTTATATTCAATACCAGAGTATTGGCACTGCGAATATCTGAAGTGGTCTGTGCAAGAATACCGACCGAACCGTCCTCTTTAATTGTAAACGCCTGAATTTTTCCCTGGTCAAACTGCATCGACTTACCGTTGACATTCATCTGTAAATGTGCGGCCGCCGTGTTTGCAGGTGCGGAGTTTTGGGCAGTAACGATAGTAGGAAAAAACATTCCAGTGAGGAAGGTAATCGCTGAGATTAAAAAACAGAGCATATGCTTTCGGTAATTGGTGATTGTCTTCATCCTTTGTTTATTTGTTTACTTGTATTATTTTACTCCTTTTCCACCGCATTCTGTGCAGATATTTGGTAATAAAGTATCACCATATCTTGTGGTCGTGGTGTAGCGGCCATTAAGGTATCGGTCTACGCCAAAATTTTCTGATGTATTGGTTACACTTACCCTTGAATATCCTGCAACCTCTTTTCCATTACAGCGGGTACAGGTCGTGGCTGTATGCGCATCATTTGTCTGCTGCATTTTGGCTCTCGCACGGTCTGCGGCTGGATTCACTATTTTTGTAGTGCTGCCGTTTTCGATTGATACTGTTGCTTCGGTGGCCGGATAATGATAATTTCCTGTTCTAGGAACGCAGTCTGCGTCTACCGTCCTTTTAAAGGTTACGCCTTCACGGGCCACAGTTTGCGCAAAGTCTGAAAATCCCATCATGAAAAACATAATTAATTGAAATTTGGTTTTCATCCGTCAGCTTTTAATAACCATAATGTTTGGTGCGAAAATAATTGCTCTTTGTCTTTACGGACAGCCTGAGTGTATTTTTCCTTTTGAAGCGGGAAAGTTATCATTCTCACTGCCGTACAGTACAAAGTTGTATAATTATTTCCGCGCAGTACATACGCTGAACAGCGTATTTATGCTGGGGTAATCTGCTTACAGCCAGTTATTTTTACGCGCCAGCTCCATCATCTCGCTCTTCGACGAAAGGTGAAGCTTCTTGTACACATTGTTCACATGGGTACGCACAGTATTGGGACTGATGAAGAGCCGTGCGGCGATGTCGGAATAGCGGTGCCCTTTCACCATCAGTTTCAGGACATCCATTTCCCGGTCGGATAGCAGCTGGCTTTCGGAGGGGGTGATGTTTGGCCGGTTTTCTTCACATAAAAGACGCATGGCACTTCGCGCAATGGCCGGACTCATGGGGATATTGTCGTAATTCAGCACACTTTCCAGTGCTTCTACAATATTCACGGCCTTGTCTTCCTTCAGCAGATAGCCGTTGGCACCCGCCTTTATGGCCTCGAAAATACGGTCGGTATCTTCGTAGATGGTGAGCACAATAAACTTGAGCTCAGGATATTTAACTTTTGAAATTGAAATAGCCGAGATCCCGTCCAAGAAAGGCATCTCGAGATCCATGAGTACGATTTGCGGATGTTGAGCGGGTGCAAGTTCTTTCAGTTTTTCCAGATAATCAGCACCGTTCTCTGCCTCCAGCACGAGTTCCACTTCCGCGTAAGGCAAAAGCTTTTCCTTGAGGGTTTTCCGGTTAAGGAAGCTGTCGTCAACGATTGCGAGTCTCATGTTTTTGATGTAAAATTAGTTAAATGACTTCCGGCTTTCAATACGCGGTTGGGCGTATTTCTTCCAGAACCAGAATGCTCCCCTTACCTTCCTCTGATGACAGTGTTGCGGTAAAGCCGATATTTGCGGCTCTGGCCTTTATATTTCCAAGCCCATAGCCTTCATGATGATCATCCGCAATAAATCCTTTTCCGTTGTCCCGCAGACTGATTCTTACCGTATCCCGGGAAATCATATAAAGCTCGGCCTCGGTGGCACCGGAATGTTTCATTACATTCTGCAGGCCTTCCTGCAGGATTCTGAAAAGGTTTATGGTGATTTCTGATGGCAGAATCCGGTTGTCCCTGATGTCTTCCTCAAAACGGAGGGTTATGCCGCTGTTTCTGAAGCTTTTCAGCGCGTACTGCTTCACATGATCATAAAAATCTTCTACGGTGATGGTGTCATTGTTCAGCACCCAGAGGGTTTGCCGCAGCAGACCCAGAATACTTTCGGCATGTTCCCGGAGGTCCTCCAGTGCTCCCTTCCCCGCTTTCTCCTCCACCGCAAGATAGTCAATCTTTGAAATCAGGCTGGTGGCATAGGCGCCTATATTGTCATGAAGGTCCCGCGAAATGGCGATGCGCTGGTCGCGAAGCCGGTTGTCTTCCTCAGCTTTGGAAACTGCGTACTGCATTTCCAGCTGTTTCGAGATCATATTACTTCGCACCGCGATCACCGCATAAATTAGCGGAAAATAAATGGGCATCCCGATAAGATCCAGGTAAGGTTGCGGTACCTGATAAAAGTAGGTAGCAACAATCATAATCACAAGGAAAGAAAAAACGCAGAAAAGAAGAAGATTGATGAATTCGTGCGACCATTGGATTTTGATCTTTTTGAGCATAGCCAGGGGATCGGCAGGTTGAATATGCAGACGCTTGAGATAGCGTTTTGAAAAGTAAAAATAGATCAGCGGGATGCTCATTACCAGTATGTTTAGGATATTGTACGAAAGATTCTGGGCCGCGTTCACTTCCCGGAAAACCCGCACTTTATCTCGCTCATCCATCTGAACATGATAAATTCCGTACAGAATGGCCAAAAAAGGAATAATAAAATGAATCCAGGGTCTTTTGATTTCTCCGCCATTGTTCAGCAACACATAAAAATAGATGGCCGGCCCAAAAAGTAACGGAATAAACGCCTGCAGAAAGAGAAAATCGAAATACGCCACATCCTGAGTGTAAAACAGGGCCAGATTGGCCATGCAGTTTACCGCCACGATCATAAAAATTGCAGAGAACGAAAGCCTGACACCCAGTCTTTCCTTCGTATTGAGGAGCGTGGGAACAATCAGCAGGATGAGGATGAATATGACGGTGAGGTTTAGCAACAGTACCCAGGGATCACGGTAATCGATGTTCATGCATAAAATTTTAAGTCCTTATCAAAAATAGCAAATTATTGCTTTTATCGGTGTGTTTACTTTATCCGAATATATTTCCCGGAATCAGGTAATATTCCCATTGCCTCGGATTACACCACACGTTAAAAAATCCGATATTTCTTACCTCAGATCTGCCCCAAAATAACTGCCGGTAGATGAATGGTTCCACCAAATTTTTAACTTTGCCTAAAATACGTCCTTTTGCAACACCCCATTCAGATTTTTGACACAGGAAACATCTTTGATTATATTGAAATCGGATATCCCTATCATCCGAAAAATCCCGCGTTTTTTATCCTGAAGAAAGGCCGGATAGTGTACAGTGAAAATTTGGACCGGATAGAACTTACCGCAAACCATGTGGCCATAATTGATTCCCGCAGGGTCTACGAAATTCTTGAAATCAGCGATGATCTGGAACTGCAGCTGACTGCTTTTTCCAGAGAATATACTGAGAAACTTCCCCTGAAGATCAACCGGCTTAATGCCTTTGTATGGTTCCGCAACGAACTGGTTCGGCACTTCCGGATGGAAAAGGAGCCTTTCGACAGCATCTGGCAGATCACCGCGCTTCTGAAATCGGTTCTGGAGCGTCCGGAACCATCCGCGCACCGCGACGAAATCATCAGACATCTTTTTTCCTCCACGGTTTATCTATTTGCCGATATGATTACGCATGTATCAAGGTTTTCAAAAGAAAAGATCTCCAGAAAACAGGAAATCGTACTCCAGTTCCTGAAAAACGTAGGCGACTGTTATCTGGATGAGCGGGATGTGAGTTTCTATGCTGATAAGCAATTTATTACTTCCCGACATCTTACTTCCGTTTTAAAAGAAATCACAGGGCAAACCGCGGGACAGATTATTGCGGCTTTTGTGATGAAGGAGGCCAAAGCTCAGTTATCGGCTACAGAGCAGTCACTTTACGAGATTGCGCTAAACCTTAAATTCAGTGACCAGTATTCCTTCGGGCACTTTTTCAAGAAACATTCCGGCGAAAGCCCCAACGCTTACCGCAAACGCTTCAAAGGCTAAATCTTACTTTTGAACATTTTATTCATTCTTTCCGTCATTTTACAGGGTTGAAGGCCGCGCTACCTTTGCACCGTTAAAATCAACGGAATTTATGATACTGAAATACAAAATGACGCTGCTGGCAATGGCTCTGTTTTTTTCTGCCACCAGCGCCCAGACTTCGGAGCGTAAAATGACTTTGGACGAAGTAATACAGCTGGCCCTGGAAAACCATACCCAGCTGAAACTTTCAAAGGAAAATATAAATATCGCAAAACAGCAGACCAAAATTGCAGAACTGCAGAAACTGCCATCTGTCACCGCCTCAGCCAATGCTTTTTATTTGGGAGATGCGCTGCTTCTCGACAAAGACCTGTCGAAAGTGGCTACGTTGACGATGCCGCATTTCGGAAATACCTACAGTGTACAGGCATCGGAGCTCATCTTTAAGGGCGGACTTGTAAAAAAATCGGTTGAAATGACCGAACTCAGGGCCCAGCTTGCCGAACTGGACTATGAGAACGACACCCAGAAAATCAAATTTTTGGTAACCTCAGCCTATCTCGACCTTCAGAAGATTATCAACCAGAAAAACGTGTACCTCAACAACAGCAAACTCGCCACCGAAAGACTGGAGAACGTAAAAAAACTCTATAAACAGGGCATGGTTACGCGAAACGAGATCATCCGCGGGGAGCTTTTACTTAAAAACCTTCAGCAGGGAATTCTGGTTCTGGAAAACAACAGGGCAGCCTTAAATTATCAGTTGGCGACGGCCATCGGAACCTATCCGGAGGTACTTATTCAACCGGTAAATTCGATGAGCGCAACTCCAGAAATGCAGCTTTTACAGTATTATCTTGACCTGGCGCACCAAAATCATCCTATCCTTAAATCTGCCCAAACCGGAATCAATATTGCGAATAAGAATATCGAAATCATTAAAACCGATAAAATGCCGACCATTGCTGCATTTGGCGGTTACAACATGGCAAGACCGGTTACCAGTTCTATTCCCGCGAAGGATTTATACACCAATACCTGGCAGACCGGAGTTTCAATCAGCTATAATATCGACAATCTTTATAAGACCAAAGAAAAGGAGCAGCTGGGTAAGTATCAGCTCAGTCAGGCCAAAAACGCACTGGTCCTTCAGCAGCAGAATCTCGATATACAGACCAATGCGGCTTATCTTAAATGGCAGGAAGCCCTTCAGCAGGCGCAACTTTATAAGGAAAGCGAAGCACTTGCCAATGAAAACTACCGGATTATCGAAGCCAAATATCTTAACCAGCTGGCGCTGCAGGCCGATATGACCGATGCGACAAACGCCAAACTTGAAGCCGAACTGCTCTACGCCAACAGCGAAATTAATGTACAGTACCAGTACTACAATTTAATGAAAACAACGGGAACCTTATAAAAACCAAAAGAGATGTCAGAAAAAAATACACCAACAGAAAATATTCAGCCGGAAAACGAAACAATAGTTACCGCAACCAAAACGGAAGAACAAGTTCTTCAGAAAAAACAGAAGAAAAAATCGCACAGAATAAAGACCACGCTCATTAATTTGCTTGTTTTTACAATCGCAGCAGGTGGTTTTTACTGGCTTGTAACGCATTATTTCCATTTGAATGAAGACAACTTTACAAATTCCGCGCAGGTGGAGGAATTCATTAATCCGGTGAATACAAGGGTGGCAGGATATATCAAAGAGATTAAATATAATGAACACCAGGCCGTAAAAAAAGGCGACACGCTTGTAATCCTGGACGAGCGCGAAATCCGCACCCAGCTGGCGCAGGCAGAAGCCGCTTACCAGAATGCGCTGGCATCCAGAAATGTGACCTCATCTGCAGTGAACACCGTTTCAAATAACGTAAATGTGGCCAATGCCAATATCGCAGGAGCAAAAGCCAGACTCTGGAACGCCGAGCAGAACCTGAAGCGTTACCAAAACCTTCTTGCCTCTGAAGCAGTGACGAGACAGCAGTATGATCAGGTAAAAACAGAATATGACGCTACGCGCGCTGCCTACGAAACACTCCTGAGCCAGAAAAACACCGCCAGTCTTGCCACCGGCGAAACCCGAAGCCGGCTTAGCGTAAATGATGCCGAGATCAAGAGAACTGCTGCGATGCTGGAAATGGCAAAGATTAATCTTTCCTATACCGTAATCACCGCGCCTTATGACGGCATTATGGGCAGAAGACTCATCAATGAAGGTCAGCTCGTGCAGCCCGGCCAGCAGCTGGGAACCATTGTGCTGAATGGCCAGAAGTGGATTACCGCGAACTTCCTGGAAAGCCAGATGCCCGGCGTGAAAGTGGGTGAAAAGATGACCGTTACAGTAGACGCCTTGGGCGGAAAAAAATTCATTGGGATGGTGACCGCGATTTCCGCAGCGACCGGTTCCAAATATTCGAATGTGCCTATTGACAATTCCACCGGAAACTTTGTGAAAGTACAGCAAAGAATCCCGGTAAGGATTGAATTCACTCCAGAAAATAAAAAAGAAGACCTGGATCAGCTGCGTGCTGGAATGAACGTAAATGTGACCATCAACAACATCAAATAAAATGTCTGATTACAATAAAGGACTTTTTAAAAGCTGGGTT
>NZ_DAMBHK010000072.1:0-11601 GCF_032060305.1 Kaistella sp.
CCGATTGCGTAGATATTGGAAACATTGGTTTGCAAATGTTCATTGGTTTTTACTCTTCCTCTTTCATCTAAATCTACACCTGCTTTTTCTATGGCAAGTCCGTCTGTGTAAGGCTTTCTCCCTACAGAAACCAATACATAGTCGCCTTCTACCACTACTTCTTCGCCTTTTTTGTCTTTGGCGGTAACTTTTACGGTGTCGCCGTTTCTTTCGACAGCCTGAACCGCGGTAGAAAGCATGAATTTCATGCCCTGCTTTCTTAAAACTTTGTTGAGTTCTTTCGATAAAGCACCGTCCATGGTTGGGATGATTTTATCCATGAATTCAACAACGGTAACTTCAGAACCTAATCTTTTGTAAACAGAACCTAATTCCAAACCGATTACACCTCCACCGATTACGACAAGATGTTTCGGAATTTCTTTAAGTTCCAAAGCTTCGGTAGAAGTAATGACTCTTTCCTTATCTAAAGTAATGAAAGGCAGCGAACTTGGTTTGGAACCTGTCGCGATGATGATATATTTAGAGTCGATGATCTCCGATGAACCGTCGTTTTTGGTTACTTTTACCTGAGTTGAAGATTCAAAACTTCCCACACCCTCATAAACAGTGATTTTGTTTTTGTCCATCAAGAAGGTGATTCCTTTGGTTGTTTGGTCTACCACTTCGTTTTTTCTGGCGATCATTCTTGCCAAATCTGCTTTTGGCTCGTCGATGATAATGCCGTGGTTGGCGAAATTATGTTTTGCGTTTTCGAAATGTTCAGAACTGTCGAGCAAAGCTTTTGAAGGGATACATCCAACATTCAGACATGTACCGCCCATGGTAGGATATTTCTCTATAATTGCAGTTTTCAAACCTAACTGTGCGCAACGGATTGCCGCAACATAACCACCAGGACCGGAACCGATAATGGTAACATCGAATTGACTCATTTTTATTTTTATTTGATTGATTAAAAATTAAAGGTGCACAAATTTACGGATTTTTTGTGCATTCGCGACACGGAAATCCTGAAAATCGACTTCAGATTTAACGAGTTTTCACACGAAAAAATGTTAATCAAATTCATCGTTAAATTATCCACACTTCGAGCTTCCACAATTCTTACAAATCAGGCAGCCTTCCTGATACACCACCTGATCCGATCCGCAGTTCGAACATTTGCCCGAAGCTTCAGTTCCGTCGGCGATATAGCGTTTCAAGGCCCGTGCAACACCGGCTTTCCAGTTGTTGATGGATTCGGAATCGAGTTCGAGGCGGTTGATGAGCTCCACGACATTTTCAATCGGCATTCCATGTCTTAGAGTCCCGGAAATAAGTTTTGCATAATTCCAGAATTCAGGATTGAATTTATGCGAAAGTCCTTCAATCGTAGTTTTGTAGCCGCGAAGATTGGTAAACTGAAAATCATATCGCGATTTCCCGTCTTCGTCACGGTTTTTTATAATCAGTCCTTCGTTTACCCAGCGCGGAAGGGCAATACCTTCTTCATCATCGGCCAAACCGGTGAATATTTCGTAAGGTTTTTTGTCTATGAGACCAACAAAGGCAATCCATTTGTCTTTATTATTCTGGAAACGTACCACATCAGCTTCCAGCACTTGCGGTCTTTTTGTTGGAAAAGTAGGTTGCAGGATTTCAGTTTTTTCTTCTTTTTTCTCGTCATTCGAAATCAAAACTCCGGAACGGGAACCATCACGGTAAACGGTTACACCTTTGCAACCCACTTCCCAGGCTTTGATGTACAACTGATTCACCAGTTCTTCAGTCGCATCATTCGGAACATTAATCGTTACAGAAATCGAATGATCAACCCATTTCTGGATGGCGCCCTGCATTTCAACCTTACTCAGCCAGTCCACATCATTGGAAGTGGCTTTGTAATAAGGCGAAACTTCGATGATTTTATTAATTTCTTCCTGAGTGTATTTTTTATCGGTATCGATTCCGTTAATTTCCATCCACTGTCTAAAACGGTGATGAAAAACAAGATATTCTTCCCAGGAATCTCCAACCTCATCTACAAAATCTACCCGAACATCTTTGTCATTGGGATTCACTTTTCTTCTTCGCTTGTAAACCGGAAGAAACACAGGCTCAATACCAGAGGTGGTTTGCGACATCAGCGAGGTGCTGCCTGTAGGCGCAATTGTAAGTAATGCAATATTTCTTCTTCCGTATTTCTTTAAATCTCCATAAAGTTGGGGATCTGCCTCCTTCAGTCTTAAAATGAACGGATTTTTCTCTTCTCTTTTCGCATCGTAAATCGCGAAAGCACCTCTTTCCTTCGCCATTTCAACAGACGAGCGGTAAGCTGCAAGTGCTAAAGTTTTATGAACCAAAGTAGAAAATTCGTTACCTTCTTTGCTTCCGTACTGAATATTCAAAGCGGCCAACATATCGCCTTCGGCGGTAATTCCCACTCCTGTTCTGCGGCCTTCAATGGTTTTTTTGCGGATTTTGATCCAAAGATTTTTTTCAGTGGCTTTAATTTCATTGCTTTCAGGATCTGAGTCTATCTTATGAATAATCGCATCGATTTTTTCAATTTCAAGGTCGATGATATCATCCATCATTCTTTGGGCAAACCCTACATGTTCTTTGAAAAGCTCAAAATTGAATTTCGCCTTTTTGGTAAAAGGATTTTCAACGTAAGAGAAGAGATTTACGGCCAAAAGTCTGCAGGAATCATACGGACACAGCGGAATTTCTCCACACGGATTGGTGGAAACCGTTTCATAACCTAAATCTGCATAACAGTCGGGCAACGATTCTCGGATAATCGTATCCCAGAAAAGGACTCCCGGTTCCGCGGATTTCCAGGCGTTATGAATGATTTTATTCCAAAGATCGGTCGCTTTAATCTCTTTGCTGACTTTAGGATTTTTGCTGTGAATCGGATATTTCTGAACGTAATCTGCCTTCCCTACGACGGCTTGCATAAATTCATCATCAATACGTACCGAAATATTGGCGCCGGTGATTTTTCCCTGCTCAAGTTTGGCATTTACGAAATCTTCAGAATCTGGGTGATTTACAGAAACAGAAAGCATGAGCGCTCCTCTTCTGCCATCCTGAGCCACTTCACGCGTGGAGTTGGAATATCTTTCCATAAACGGCACCAAACCGGTTGAAGTAAGCGCAGAATTTTTCACAGGAGAACCTTTCGGGCGGATGTGTGACAAATCATGACCAACGCCGCCGCGTCGCTTCATCAACTGAACCTGTTCTTCATCGATTTTCATGATGCTTCCGTAGGAATCACTGTCGGTACCGCTGCCGATGACGAAACAGTTGGAAAGTGAAGCGATTTGAAAATCGTTCCCAATTCCCGTCATCGGGCTTCCCTGCGGAATAATATATTTGAAATTTTTAATGAGACTGAAAATTTCATGTTCAGAAAGCGGGTTTGGATATTTGGCTTCAATTCTGGAGATTTCCGAGGCGATTCTGTGATGCATATCATCCGGTGTTCTTTCGTAAATATTGCCATCTGAATCTTTCAGCGCATATTTACTTACCCAGACTTTTGCTGCGAGATCATCACCGTTAAAGTATTGCAAAGAGCTTTCATAAGCATCTTTATAAGAATAAACTTTTTGTTTCTTAGTAATTTTTTCAGCCTCCATAAATATTATTATTTTCGAAATAAATTTACAGAAGATAATCTAAATAAAAAAAAGTTTACAAATTAAATCATTTAAAGTACTGACATTCAATATTAAAAATATTTACAAGAGGTAAAAAGTTTACAAATTTTTAAAATTAACTTATGATTAAGATCATAAGTTATTGAAAATTTTTTCGTAATGGCTAAGAATTTTATCTTTTGAAAAACGAGAACGGATCGAATTACGAATTAACTCACTTGGATGTTGTTCCTTTAAAATCTGGATCATCTTTTCGGCAAACGCTTCATGGTTTTCGATGGTGAATATTTCACCGTTAACTTGTGGCTGAATAATTTCGTTAATGCCGCCGGGACAGTTATTGGCCAGTGAATAAATTCCGCATGCTCCGGCTTCCAGTAGTACATTCGGAAATCCTTCATAACGTGATGAGAGTACAAATAAATCCGCGAATTTCAGGAACTGATAAGGATTTTTCTGCTGGCCGTGAAAAATTACGTTTTCCAAGCCAAATTGCTCCTTTTTCTGATGCAGCAAAACCTTGTCTCTGCCATCTCCGAGAATATGCAGCAGAATTTTTTCGTTTTTTAAATGCGAGAAAACTTTTAAAAGATTATCAAAACCCTTTCTGGAAGATAAATTTCCGATAGCAACGACATTTTTAAAATCAGATTTAAAACTTTCCGGCCGTACCGAAAGTTCCAACTGTTTTTCAATAAAACCGAAATCGACAGGATTGTTGATTTTAATGATCTTATGAGGTTTTATTTTAAAATTATCGATAAGATCATTCGCCATGTCGTCGCTCTGGCAAATAATCCGGTGATAATTGCTGTAAAATCTGTAGAAAAACCGAATTTCCTTACGCTTTACATGTTGGGAAACAACATTGGTTTCTCTGGCAATGAATTTCGTTTTCGGAAAAAGCGGAATAAATAATGAAAGATAGGCGTTGATTTCCCCAAAACCGCAGAACACGATATCGGGTTTTCTTTTCTTTATTTCGAGCAAAATCGGCTTTAAAGAATGTCGGATCCTTGGAGTTTTCAGGTCGATTACTTCTATATCATCTTTTAAGAGATCGAGATAGCCGCCTTCTTTTCTCAACAGCATTATTTTGGGCAAAAATAAGTTACGTGGAAGATGATTGGCGATGGTTGTAACAATTCGCTCCGCTCCGCCGGTTTCAAGGTCTGGAAGAATGAAAATAATGGTTTTTTTTTTGTGAACAGCTGTCAAACCAGGATATTTTGACCGTTAATTTGCAACATCAGAGATGAATTTAATCCTCAACATCCGAACTTCTTCATCACTTAAATCATCGCCAAATTCGGCCAGAAGGACTTTCATGCTGTCACTGTCGGAACCGCGCATAAATTCCATGAAATCATCTACAATGTCTTCATCAAAATTCTCATCGATATAATAATCAATATTAAGCTTCGTTCCCTGATAAACAATACTTTCCATTTCTTTCAACAAATCCTCCATGGAAAGGTTTTTAGCTTTTGCAATATCCTCGAGATCAATTTTTTTATCCGTACTCTGAATGATGAAAACTTTGTGACTGGATTTATTTGCCACCTGTTTGATGACCATGTCCTGGGTTCGCTCTATACCGTTTTCTTCAACGTATTTTTTAATGAACTCGGCAAATTCCTTTCCGTATTTTTTCGCTTTTCCTTCGCCAACTCCGTAGGTTTTTCCGATTTCTTCAATGGTGACCGGATACTGAACGGTCATATCTTCCAAACTTGGATCCATGAAAACCGTATAAGGCGGAATGCCATGTTTTTTGGCTACCGACTTGCGCAATTCTTTCAGCTGAACAAAAAGATTTTCGTCTAAACCACTGTTTTGCTGCACCTGTACCTGCTGCGAATCTGCTTTGGTTTGGGCAAGATCGTATTCGCGGTCTTCAGCGATGAGAAATGGAGTTTTATCTTTTCCGTCAATAACTTTTCTGCCTTTTTCTGTTACTTTCAGCACACCGTACGTTTCGATATCTTTCTGAAGATAATCCTGTACGGTTGCCTGGCGAATAATCGATTTCCAGAAATTTTCAGCTTCATTTTTTCCGAAACCGAAATACTTGCTCGTTTCAAGTTTATAAGATTTTGTAACCGAAGTTTCTTTCCCGACAATAACCGAAATCAAATCTTTAGTCTTGAATTTCTCTTCGAGATCTTTTACCAGTTTCAATACCTGATTTAGTTCTTTGGTCGCATCTTTCAGCGTAGGTGGATTTACAGAATTATCGCACATTTGTGCACCAGCGCCGTTTATTGGATCGAACTGTTCCCCGAAATAATAAAGAATATACTGGCGGCGGCTCATGGAAGTTTCGGCATAACCCACCACTTCATTCAGGAGCTGAAGACCGATTTCGCGCTCAGAAACGGGTTTCTGTGCAAGAAATTTTTCAAGTTTTTCGATGTCTTTTGGATCATAAAATGCGAGACAATAACCTTCTCCTCCATCTCTTCCGGCCCTTCCGGTTTCCTGATAATAACTTTCGAGAGATTTTGGAATATCGTAATGAATCACAAATCTTACATCAGGCTTATCGATTCCCATTCCGAAAGCAATGGTAGCGACAATTACATCACATTCTTCCATTAGGAATTTATCCTGGTTTGCAACACGGGTTTTTTGGTCAAGACCTGCGTGATACGGCAGCGCATTGATTCCGTTCACCTGCAGCAGTTGCGCAAACTCTTCAACTTTCCGCCTGCTGAGACAGTAAACAATGCCCGATTTTCCTTTATGCTGATTGATGAATTTTACAATTTCTTTGTCGATATTAACTTTCGGGCGAACTTCGTAAAAGAGGTTCGGGCGGTTAAAGCTTTCTTTAAAAACCAACGCATTCGTCATTCCCAGCGTTTTCTGGATGTCATCCTGAACTTTTGGCGTTGCGGTTGCAGTTAAAGCAATCACCGGAACATCTGCAATTTTATCGATGATAAGCTTAAGGTTTCTGTACTCCGGGCGGAAATCGTGTCCCCATTCCGAAATACAGTGCGCTTCATCAATGGCTACAAAAGAGATTTTCACATCCCGCAGAAAATCCAGATACTCTTCCTTAATCAGTGATTCAGGGGCAACATATAGCAGCTTGGTACGTCCGGCTTTGATATCATCGAAAACCTGTTTGGTCTGGGTTTTATTGAGAGAAGAGTTCAAAACATGGGCAACGCCCAGATCGGAAGAAAGCCCGTTAACAGCATCTACCTGGTTTTTCATCAGCGCAATTAATGGCGAAACTACAATGGCAGTTCCTTCGGAAATAAGCGCCGGCAACTGGTAACACAGCGATTTTCCGCCCCCTGTAGGCATAAGTACAAAAATATCTTTCCCGTCGAGTAAATTTTTTATAATCGCTTCCTGCTGACCTTTAAATGTTGAGAAGCCGAAATATTTTTTGAGTTCTTTTGATAAATCGGCGTTTTTTGTTTTCATCTTTTATTATTCATTGTATCGCTAAAGAAAGAATTTTATTTTATTATTTGAAAATTCTTTATCTCTGGCAGTCTGTCTTAAATTCTTTACTAAATTTGCATTTTACCCAAAGTTAGAAAATAAAAATCAAAATTAAAAAATACACCTTTAATTTTGAGCATCAGAAAAATAAAATATTTCCGTATATTAATAGGATTAAAAATTTCCCTTTTTCAAATCAGCACCGATGAATCATCCTGAAATTCTACAAATAGCGAAAAATGCAATTTCCATTGAAATTAAAGAACTTGAAAATCTGAAAAACCGCCTGGATGAAAACTTTCTTAAAGCGACAGAACTCATTAACTCGGCGGCGGGAAAACTCATTATTGTCGGGATCGGAAAATCTGCCCATGTAGGCAACAAAATCGTCGCAACGCTGAATTCTACCGGAACTCCATCACAGTTTCTTCATGCTTCTGAAGCGATTCACGGAGATTTGGGCGTTATTCAGAAAACTGACGTGGTGCTTTGCATTTCCAATTCAGGAAATTCGCCGGAAATTGTAAACCTACTGCCCTTTTTGAAAGACTATTCTTCCGCATTAATAGGAATGACGGGAAATATGAACTCGAAACTGGCAGAGTTTTCGGATGTTATTTTAAATTCTTCGGTAGAAAAAGAAGCCTGCCCGATAAAACTAGCGCCAACCAGTTCCACAACAGTACAAATGGCTTTGGGCGACGCTTTGGCAGTTTGCCTTATGGAACTGAACGGCTTTAAAGAAAATGATTTTGCAAAATTCCATCCGGGGGGCAGTTTAGGCAAAAACCTTACGGCAAAGGTAGAGCAGTTTCTTTCCTCTCAAAAGCCGCAGGTTTCTGAAAATGCCAATATCCGGGAGATTATTATTTCGGTTAGCGGTTCTTCGCACGGAATTACGGTAGTAACAGATAACGAAAAAATTACTGGCGTGATTACCGATGGCGATCTTCGCAGAATGCTGCTCAGCGAACAGGATCTTTCTAAAATTATCGCAAAAGATATCATGAGCGCTCATCCAAAAAGTATTGATAAAAATGCACTGGCCAAAGAAGCCATGCAGATTCTGAAAGACAAAAATATCGGCCAGCTCATTGTGACCGAACAGGGCAAATACCACGGAATTATTGACATCCACCGACTACTGGATGAAGGAATTAACTAAAATCCAGGAAAATTTGGTGCATCGCATCCACAGAAATGCTGAGATTTGAAGGCGAAATAGTTTTCGCCCGTTTTCCCGTTTTAAGCAATAATTCAGTAATTTCGCAATCTTGAATTTTAAATCTTGAATTTTTAAAATGAGTGAGGGAAAAGAAATGTCATTCTGGGGACACATCGGCGAATTAAGAGGACACCTGATCCGCTCCATCATTGCCATTATTATAGGCGCCATTGTAGTGGGACTGAATGTAAACTGGATCATGGACCATATTTTTTTCGGGCCTACACGCAACGACTTCTTTACCTTTAGGGTGGTAAATCATTTTTCCCGCGAACTTATCGGCGAAAACAGTATTACCCTGCCTGAACATTTCGCGGTGCAGCAGAAGAAACTTTTCCAGCAGTTTAATGTAATGATGTCGGTTTCTATTTTCGGTGGAATTGTTGCGGCTTTTCCTTATATCATATGGGAACTTTGGCGATTTATTTCGCCCGCACTACATCCAAACGAGCGCAAAAACTCAGTTTTCATGATTAATTTTGTGTGGATTCTTTTTGTCGTAGGAATTTTATGCGGATATTTCCTCATCCTTCCGTTTGCGATTAATTTCGGGTTATTGTTTACGATCTCAGATTCAATCACTCAGCTATTTGATCTCAGTGACTATACTACCCTTTTTATGCAGGTTGTGCTTGGGATGGGGCTTGTATTCCTCTTTCCGGTGATTGTTTATTTCCTGACTTCAATAGGAATTTTAACGCCACAGTTCATGCGAACTTACCGCCGACATGCGATTGTTTTAATTATGGTTGTTGCGGCAATTATTACTCCTGCTGATGTATTGAGTATGCTGATGGCAGCGTTCCCACTTCTTCTGCTGTATGAATTCAGTATTATGATGAGCGCTTACACCTACAAAAAAGTGGAGCAGCGTGCGAACCAGCAATGACAGACTTTAAAATCAAACGACACCAAAAGCTTTTTTTTATTTTTCATTAAATTTAAATTAAACATCTGCAAACATTGTTTAAAAAAAACAAAAACACGCCTCTCGGCGTGTTTCCCTCAATCAATATTAATCTATTTTTCTATAAATTCTTTCAAACTCTGTCCTAAAATTCCATTCCAGCCGTTTTCAAAACTTTCTTTCTGAAAGTCTGTACCCAAATGGTTGAAATTCTCCAAACCTTTATGCGTAAGGGTAATTAAAGTGCCTCCGTTATCTTCTTCCAGCTCCCATCTCACAATCGTCTGCTCTTTAGAGATTTCCGGATAAGACCAGGTATGCTTAAATTTCTGATTTGGAATTACTTCCAGAATCTTACCATGGTGATGATACTTATTTTCACCTCCGGGTTCAAAAAAATTGAACTCATTATGAAGTCCCAGCTCGAAATCAGGGATATCAAAATACCATTCCTTCATCTGCGCTTTATCGGTCAAAGCGTTCCAAACCTTTTCTACAGGCGCGTTCACTCTTTGTTTAATGACTACATTTTCGTGCATAATTTTTAATTTTTTTGATTGTATTAAAGTTAACACTTATTTCAATGATAAATAAAATTATTCCCATGATTTTATTCATTCCTTTAATTTTAATTTACATTTGCAGGCGTCTGTAAAATAAATTCCATACTGGTTACTCGACTTAAAACCAGTGAAACCCGAATAAAAATGAAGATTCTAAAGAAACTTATGATTATAATTCTTATGCTGGCGGTTGCTGTAATGGTGACAGCTTATATTGTCTTAAGACAGGCAAAATTTGGTAAAGCTCCTTCCGGTGAACGACTGGAAAGAATTTTAAAATCTCCTCATTACAAAAACGGACGCTTCGACAACTTAAATTCTACTCCGCAATTGGCAGAAGATACCTCGATGCCGGAAGTAATGTTCCGCTTTCTTTTTGGAAAATTTCCCAATAAAATTCCGCAAAGACCTTTTAACTTTGAAAAGACAGATTTGAAATCTTTGGATCCCAACGAAAATGTATTCATCTGGATGGGGCACTCGTCCTATTTCCTACAAATTGACGGTAAAAAAATCCTCGTGGATCCCGTTTTCAGCGGTAATGCGTCGCCCTTCTCTTTTACAACAAAGGCTTTTAAGGGAACAGACCTTTATACCACAGATGACTTTTCGGAATTGGAATATTTGATTATCACTCACGATCATTGGGACCATCTAGATTACGAAACTGTTCTTAAGCTTTTTCCGAAAACCAAAAAGATTATTACCGGCCTTGGTACCGGTGAACACCTAGAGTATTGGGGCTACAATCCGAAAAACATTGTGGAACTCGACTGGTTTGAAAGTTCAGATTTAGGTGAAGGATTTAAAGTTACTGCAGAACCGGCAAGGCATTTTTCCGGGCGTGGTTTAAAGCGTGATCAGGCGATTTGGGCAAGTTTTGTATTTGAAACACCAAACCAAAGAGTGTATATCGGTGGCGACAGCGGTTACGATAATCATTTTAAAAAAATTGGTGAGAAATATGGAAGTTTTGATTTGGCAATTCTTGAAAACGGACAATACAACAAAGATTGGCGGTACATCCACATGATGCCCGGAGACCACATCAAGGCGATGGAAGATCTCAACGCCAAAAGAATGATTCCGGTCCACAACTCGAAATTCGCTCTGGCAACACATCCATGGAAGGAACCTCTTGAAAAAATAATTGAACTTAATACCGAAAATAAGAGAATCCTCACCCCGAAAATTGGCGAAAAAACAGATTATCTGAATGATGATGAAAACAATGACCAGTGGTGGAAATCCTATTAAAAGACTGATAAAATAAAGGGTCGTTCGCGACTCTTTTTTAAATTTTGTAATTTTGTAAAAAACGTTTTCGAAATGAAATTAGCATCCATTTTTTCTTCCATTTTCTTGATTTTCAGTACATTTTTCAATGCACAAATTCAGCCAAAAATTGAGGCTTTGGATTCAGAACTATCTACAGTACAATATCCTTTTCCGGTTGCTTTTAAAAAATTGAAAACACAAGGACAGGATTTGAAAATGGCTTTCATGGATGCCAAACCTGCGAAACCGAACGGTAAAACCATCGTTTTGCTTCATGGCAAAAATTTTAACGGATATTATTTCGAGCAAACTGCAAAAGTCCTTTTAAAAGAAGGTTTCAGGGTGATTATGCCGGATCAGATCGGTTTCGGAAAATCATCAAAACCCCAGCAGTATCAGTTCAGTTTTCAGCAATTGGCAGAGAATACGAAAGCTATTCTGGATGATTTGAAAATAGAAAAATTCATTCTTTTAGGACATTCGATGGGTGGAATGCTCGCCACGAAAATGGCC
>NZ_DAMBHK010000073.1:0-11599 GCF_032060305.1 Kaistella sp.
CTTCAATATTCAGGAAGGTTTTTTTCTGGGAATTAATGTCATACACGCCCAAAGTCACCTGATGCGAAGTATTTCCCGCCATTGGATATTTAATGTTGACATTTTTTGCAGGAGTTGAAGCCCAGTCGATGATCGGGTAATCAGTGACCATACTTTCATCCATTCTGTAAAATGCAATCTTGTTATTGCTCGGAGCAGCGAAAATTCCGCCATCAATACCAAATTCGCTTCGGTGTACGGCCTGCCCATTTACAATCGCTGTATTTTCATCATCTGTAATGGCTACGGTTTTGCCGTTTCTGTTAACGAAAAGATTGTTCTTTACGGTATAAACGATGGTTTTGTTATCGCAGAGAACCTTTACATTTTCTGCGCCTTCATTCAGTGCAGTCCATTCTGTGATTTTCCAATCCGAACCGGTTTTTTCAAGCCGGAAATACCTCCCTTCTCTGGTAAAATATCCTTTATCTTTTCCGGTAAACTTTACCTGCGGAAAAGATTTGAGTTTTTTATCTGCAGCAAGATTTTTATTGAGCTGATATAATGAAACCAACGTATCGGCTTTCATGCTCTGTACTTCAGTAATCAGATAAGCATTTTTGGTTCCCTGGATATAAGATTTCGCATCATCACTCCACGAAAACTGCGGAATACTTTTAATTGCCAGATTGCTGCGCAGTCCGTTCACTGCTTCAGCCATGGTATATTTCTGGTTCTGCGCAAACAATAAGCTCCCGAAACCAAGCACTAATAAAGGTAATTTTGAAAATTTCATTTCTTAAATTTAATGTGCTAAAAATAAAAAATAAAAACGAATCTGTTAAGGAATGTTAATTTGTGCGCTAGTAAATGATTCCGGCAAAAGGATCGCTTTCACTTTTTTGCCTGTTCCATCGGTACTGATGGGTCCAATATGCGGCTTTTACCGATAAGATTCCCAAACCTGCACCGAACAGCACATCGGAAATGTAATGTTTGTTGTTTGCCATGCGCATCACACCGATTCCGCTGGCGAATGCATAAGAAACGTAAGGAACCCACTTATGATTTTCACCATACTCAATGGCGAGCATGGTAGCGCCTGCAAATACGTTTGCGGTATGACCCGACGGGAAGGAAAATGCGGTGCCGTCCGGACGGGTTCTTTTCAGGGTGGTTTTTAGGACATAAACCAGACCGAGGTTTACGAACTGGGCTTTCATTAAAATCGCGGTTCGGTTTTTCCAGTCGGTACGGGGTTTCATTCCTCCAAGTTCGAAACCGTAAAGCGCAAAAAAAGGCGCAAACTGGGCATAATCATCAAGATGATTGGTAAAACCGAAAAGATGCTCGTTACGTTCTTCTAACACCTCATTTTTCAGGGATTCTCTGCCGTTTCCATCGAAAATAATTCCGGAGGTCATCAGCGCAACCGGAACAATGGTTTTTTTCAAATTAAAACTCAAAGGACGGTTTTCTATCCCTAAGCTGTCTTTTTGCTGAGCATAATTCAGGATAAAAACGTTGAAGAAAAGAACAAACGAAAGCCAGCGGTTCATACGTAAAGTTTACTCAAAAATACTGAAAAGAAAACCTTACTGCGTTAAATAATATTAAATTTTCTTACAAATATGTTTTATTGGATAAATTTAGAGTGTAAATAATCGCATCATAAGATCAGTGATCTTTCTTATCTTACATCAATGCAGGAGATTGGTGCTGAAGTTATCTTTGCAGTATCAAAATTAAATAACAACCAAAAAATAAAATATTATGTCAACAAAATGGAATTTAGACCCGTCGCACAGTGAAATTACTTTCAAAGTAAGACACATGATGATTTCTAACGTAAAAGGTGAATTTAAAAACTTTAACGTAGATCTGGAAAGTGAAGACGAAAACTTCAAAAATGTAAAAGCAAGCGCAAGTATTGATACTTCATCCATCAGTACTAACAATACCGACCGAGACAATCACCTGAAATCAGCAGAATTTTTCAATGCGGAGGCTCATCCCCAAATTACCTTTGAAACCGATTCTTTAAATGAGGAGGTTACCGGAAATCTTACGATTAACGGTGTTACAAAACCGGTGAAACTGGATGTTGATTTTGGTGGAATTAACGTAGATCCTTGGGGGCAGACCAAAGCTGGTTTCTCTTTCGAAGGAAAAATTAATAGAAGCGACTTCGGTCTTAACTGGAACGCAGCGCTGGAAGCAGGTGGTGTAATGGTTTCTGACGAAGTGAAAATCGCAGGTGAACTGCAGTTCGTAAAAGCATAAAAGTAATTCATAGTTTATTTTTTTAGAGTTCACCAAAGTTTTTATGCTTCGGTGAACTCTTTTCATTTTTAAATAATTATCAGGATGAACCTTAACGATTTAGAAAATATTTCTCAGCAGTTTACCACCACCGAAAAAATGCCGGTTCTGTTTCTCGGGCATGGTTCGCCGATGAATGCCATTGAAGAAAACCAGTTTGTGCAGGGTTTTCGTACTATTTCCCGGGAAATCCCAAAACCCAACGCCATTCTGTGTATTTCTGCACACTGGTTCACGAACGGGACTTTTGTTACCGCAATGCAAAACCCGAAAACCATTCACGATTTCTATGGCTTCCCGAAAGAACTTTTCGAGGTGCAGTATCCTGCTCCGGGAAATCCTGAACTGGCTAAGGAAACCGCAGAACTCCTGCTTCCCGAAATCGTGGAAGAAGACCACAGCTGGGGCCTCGACCATGGTGCGTGGAGCGTTATTAAACATTTGTACCCGAACGCAGAAATCCCTGTAATCCAGTTGAGTATTGATTACACCAAACCGCCGCAATATCATTTTGACCTTGCAAAAAAACTACAGAAATTAAGAGAAAAAGGAATTCTCATCATCGGCAGCGGAAATATCGTGCATAACTTAAGAATGATTGACTGGAAAAATATTAACACGGTAGGTGCCGGCTGGGACTGGGCTGTTGAAGCGCGCGAAAAAACCAATAACTGGCTTTTAGACGGCAATTTCCAGAATCTTATTGATTATCAAAAACAAGGAATTGCACTGCAAACCGCGGTACCAAGTCCGGATCATTACCTGCCTCTTATTTATTCTTTAGGTTTGAAAGAAAAATCCGAAAACCTCTCGCTGTTCAACGACGAACTCATCGGCGGAAGTTTGAGCATGACCAGTGTGAGAATTGGTTAAGATTAAAGTTAAGGTAAAAAAAAGATTCAGAAATATTCCTGAATCTTTTTTTTATAAGTGAAACTTAGTAGAATTTCCAGTAATTCGCATCATAAGTTTTAGTAAAGTTCCGCATACATTTTGATGATGTTACGCGCAACATCAGCGTTTTTATCCCGTTTTCTTTCGAATAGCTGAACTGAGGCGTATGCTCAGCAGCTTTTATTTCATCTCCGTTATCATAAACAGCGGTCCATTCATATTTCAGACTGGCTTCCGTTTTTGCCGGAACAAACGATACCACCCCATCGCTTACTTTCACTTCCCTGAAACCGTCTAAACCTATATCACAGCCGGTAGAAAACGCATTAATTTCCTGCGAAGGCGGCGTTAAAACATCAACTGTTTTACTGCAACGCAAAATTCCTTTATCAGAAATCATTTCCAAGGAAAGAATGGTTTTGCCGGGGGCGTTGCCTTTTATTTTAACGGTATTCTGTTTTACATCACCTTCCAGGGTAATATTTCCACCGAACGAACTCCACTGATGGCAATCGTTGCACTGTGCTGTATTATTTTTTATGGTATAAACGTGGGATTCACCTACCTTGATCTGCGGGCTGCCTTCAATAAAACACTGCGAAAAACCGTAAGTAAAACTCAATAATGTGAGCAGGAATAGAATTTTTTTCATGATGAATGATGTTTATTTATATTTAAACCTGAATAACGCCTAAATTAAATTTTTCTGTAATCGGCGCATGATCAGCAGCTTCAATTCCCATGGAGATCCAGGTGCGCGTGTCGACCGGATTAATAATAGCGTCGGTCCACAGTCTTGCAGCGGCGTACGTAGGTTCGGTCTGTTTCTGATATCTTTTCGAAATTGTATCGAGGATTTCCTTATGTTCTTCTTCGCTGATTTCCTTTCCCTGTTTCTTTAAAGTAGATTCCTGAATTTGGGCCAAAACTTTTGCAGCCTGGCTTCCGCCCATTACTGCAAGCTCGCTCCATGGCCATGCAACGATCAGTCTTGGATCATAAGCCTTACCACACATCGCATAATTTCCTGCCCCATAAGAATTTCCTGTGATGACGGTAAATTTAGGAACAACAGAATTGGCTACCGCGTTCACCATTTTCGCACCGTCTTTAATAATTCCGCCGTGTTCTGATTTGGATCCTACCATAAATCCGGTAACATCCTGAAGGAAAATCAACGGAATTTTTCTTTGGTTGCAGTTGGCAATAAATCTTGTCGCTTTGTCAGCAGAGTCTGAATAAATCACGCCCCCAAACTGCATTTCACCTTTTCCGCTTTTTACCAGTTTTCTTTGATTGGCGACAATCCCCACGCTCCAGCCATCGATTCTTGCTGTGGCGCAGATAATGGTTTTACCGTAATCCGGTTTGTATTCCTCATATTCGGAATTGTCGACAAGGCATTTAATAATATTGTAAGTATCGTACTGATCGGCTCTGGACGCCGGCATATGTCCGAAAATATTGCTGATATCTTCTTTCGGGGGGAAACTTTCAATCCGGTCGAAGCCTGCTTTCTCATAGCTACCAATTGTTTTCATGATATTCTTAATACGGTCCAACGCGTCTTGATCGTCTTTGGCTTTATAATCGGTAACTCCGGAGATCTCGCAGTGCGTGGTTGCACCTCCCAAAGTTTCATTGTCGATGTTTTCACCGATGGCGGCTTTTACAAGATAACTTCCGGCCAAAAATATAGAGCCTGTTTTATCTACAATCATGGCTTCATCGCTCATAATCGGGAGATAGGCACCGCCGGCAACACAGCTTCCCATGACAGCCGAAATCTGTACGATCCCCATGGAACTCATTTTCGCATTATTACGGAAAATTCTTCCGAAATGTTCTTTATCTGGAAAAATTTCGTCCTGCATCGGCAGATAAACACCTGCAGAATCTACAAGATAAATTATTGGTAATTTATTTTCCATTGAAATTTCCTGGGCCCGAAGATTCTTTTTCGCAGTGATCGGAAACCAGGCGCCCGCTTTTACCGAAGCATCGTTCGCTACGATAAGACACTGTTTTCCTGATACATATCCCATCACGACAACAACACCTGCACTTGGGCAGCCGCCCTCTTCTTCATACATCCCATAACCTGCAAATCCACCGATTTCTATGGATTCTGAATTTTTGTCAAGAAGGTATTCAATTCTTTCGCGGGCGGTTAATTTTCCTTCGTCGCGCTGCTTTTGCAAACGTTTTTCGCCCCCGCCTTTTTTTATCTCTGCAAATAACCTATTGATTTCTGCAAGTTTTAATTTATTTTGATCTTCTCTTTTATTAAATTCGATATCCATCCGTGAAAAAAATTTTTCTAAAGATAAGATTTTTAATTGTAATTCCTTTATTGATAATGCTTTGCAGTAAATGTTTGAATCACAGAAAATTAATTATCATATTTTAACATTTAATAACCTTTTTTTGGAAAATATTTACGCAGATTTCCCGTTACAGATTTACAAAACCTAAATAGTTTCATAAATTTTTTGAATTCAGTTCCTAATTTATTTTTTTAATAGTTTATTATTTGAAGGCCCCAAAAGTTCAACAGACTTTTGGGGTTTTTGCTCCTTAATTTATTGCTATCAAATTCAATATTTTAACTGAAATTTTAAAAGAGATTTGTAGATTTGCATGAATTGAAAAAATAATGGCAGTGTTAAAAAATTCCGCGCTTTTCAGGTTGCATCTTATCGTTTTTTTATGGGGTTTCACTGCAATTTTGGGGAAACTCATTCATGTAAATGCGCAAATCCTGGTTTTTTACCGAATGCTTTTTGCTGCGTTTTTTCTTTTTGTCTTCATCCGTTTTTTCAAGCGTGACAGCTTAAAAATCTCCCGGAAACTTTTGATACAGCTTTCAATCATTGGTGGATTCATGGCTTTTCACTGGCTTTTTTTCTTTCATTCGATAAAAGTTTCTAATGTTTCAATTGCGCTGAGTTGTCTTTCACTATCTACTCTTTTTGCGGCGGTTTTAGAACCCATTATTTTCAAACGGAAAATCGATATTTCCGAAGTCATCATGGGAATCGTAATTGTGATCTGTATGGGAATGATTTTCAAAACCGAATTCCATTACAAAGAAGGGATTTTCTTTGGGATCCTCACTGCCCTCTTCGGAACCATATTTTCAGTTTTCAATGGTAAAATCTATGGAAAAACGAGTTCTGGAAACATCATCTTCTACGAAATTTTTGCAGGATTCCTTATTTTAAGCGTCTTTTACCTTGTAACTGGGCAAATTAGCCAACTTAATGAAATAAGTTACCGTGATTTATCGTTAATCTTATTATTGGCAAGTGTTTTCACCGCTTTCCCGATGTTGGAATCGATAAAACTGATGAAATACATCTCTCCGTTCACTTTAATACTCACTGTTAATTTAGAACCTGTTTATGGGATTATTCTTGCTTTTTTTATCTTTGGTGATTCAGAGCAGATGAGTCCGGTATTTTATATTGCCTCTCTCATCATGATTTTAGCCATTGTTGCCAATGGAGTTATTAAAGCAAGGAAAACAGCAAACACACAAAAAGTTGAAATTTGATGAAAAAAATATTCTTTGGACTCTTTATTTTTTCAGGAATTTTTTCTGATGCGCAGATCATCAGGAAATACTCCAACGAATTTCTCAATATTGGTGCAGGCGCCCGCGGACTTGCGATGGGCGGTGCGGTAATTTCGAACCAGAACGATGTGTATTCGCCTATGTGGAACCCGGCAGGTTTAATTGATATTGACCGCGACTGGCAGGGTGCTGCAATGCACGCCGAATATTTCGAGTCGATTGCAAAATACGATTATATTGCTTTTGCGAAGCCTTTGGATAATAACGGTGGCGTTTTCGCCATTTCAGTTGTTCGCCTTGGAGTTGACAATATCCTGAATACCACGCAAATGATTGATTCGGAAGGGAACATCGATTACGATAAGATCAGCAGTTTCTCACAGTCTGATTACGCGGCACTCCTTTCCTATGCATTCCGACCTGGCAGTCACCGGCTATCAATTGGTGTAAATGCAAAAATGGTTTACAGAAATGTAGGAAAATTTGCAAGCGGTTACGGTTTTGGGTTTGATCTTGGAGTGCTTTATAACGCTGACAATGGCATAAATTACGGCGCAATGCTGCGGGATGCTACTACGACAGTGAACTTCTGGACCGTGAACCAGGATGAACTTTCGGCAGTAGTTAATGGCGAGGAATTCAATCCTGCGCCAAAAGATAAAATGGAAATCACGATGCCGAAACTGAATTTGGGAATCAGCAAGAATTTTGAGATCAACCGTGATCTGGAACTACTCCCGGAAGCCGGTTTGAATGTTGATTTTGCAAAAACAGCCGCCGTGATTTCAACAGATTTTGCCAGTATCACCCCTTACGCAGGCGCGGAACTGAAATTTCAGGACATGATTTTCGTGCGTGTAGGCGTGAACAGATTTCAGAATATTACCGATATCGAAAGTTTAAAACGCAAAGTTTCTTTTCAGCCCAGTGCGGGAATCGGCATTAAATATCAGGGCCTCACACTTGATTACGCCATTACCAATTCCGGGATTGGCGGCTCTAATTTTTACTCCAACTTTTTCTCCTTAAAACTCGACATGGGAGATTTCCGGAACTAATTCCACTTTCCTATGAAAAAAATCTACATCCTCGTCCTTTCTGTATTTTATACACTCGGTTTTTCTCAACAGCTCGATGCTGAATTGTACGAAATCAATTACCAAAGTGGCTTAGATGCCCGGAATTTATTTAAATATAACGATCAAATTCTTTTCGCCGGTGCCAAAAATGATATGTCGCCAGGGTATTGGAATATGAATTACGAACTTTGGTCTTACAATTTCACCACAAAAAAAACAACGCTTCTGAAAGAGCTTGTGCCGTATGCGAGCTCACCTTTCGGGCACGATCCCCAATTTCTTTTATTTAAAGGAAAAACCTACTTCCTCGCAGAAATAAACTCCAAATATGAACTTTGGGAAACTAATGGAACTACGGACGGTACCCGGAAGGTTTTCGGATTTCCCGATAATTATGTCATGCAAATGACTTCAAATACGGAAAAAATCATCATTACCGGAAATAAAACAGTTTATATTTCTGATGGTTCAACGGCAGGAACTCAACTACTTATGCCGACGGCAGGTGAACTAGAGAAAAAACCGTTTCCTTACCAGTCTTATTTTGTGTTTGCCGCAAAAGATGCATCGTATAAAAATGAACTTTGGATGACCGACGGCGGTACTTCGGGCACCTTTAAAATAAAATCTTTAGATACAAATGACCAGCTGACCGTACATGTAGATCTGGACTGTTATATTTTAAATGGTCAACTGTTTTTCTACGGCCAGGACTCAAGTGGAACTAGAAATGGTTTGTGGGCCCTGGATAATGCCACAAAAAAAGCAAAGTTTATTTTTAAGACCAATGGAGTGAATTCCGGCAAGGTTCTGAACAATAAGCTTATTTTCTTTGGTAACACCTCAACTGACGGTAATAATCTTTTTGCCACCGATGGAACTGCCGAAAACACGAAGGCTTTAAACGCTACCATGCATTTTGCAAGCTCGGTTAATGAAGGGACAGGTTTGCAGATTTTGGGAGATTCGGTTTACTTTTTCCCGAATATAAACGAACGGAACAGGCTGTGGAAAACAGACGGTACCATGGCGGGAACGGTTTCGACAAATATCATAATCCCGGATTATGCTCGCCCGAATTTTCTGAAATATTTTCCGGAAAATAAACTTCTGCTCCTTGAAAATGCCTCCCATAACTTATTTTATCTGCTTGATGAAAATCTAAATGTAACCGCCCTCAACGAAACACGACTGCACGATGCGGTTGAAAAGGACAACAAACTGATCTTTAATCTGTACACCAAAAAATTTGGTCTGGAGTTATCTCAGTTCGATCCGGCTACTGCAGAAATTTTACTTTTTAAAGACAGTCAACATGAAATAGGAAGTTTCCCGTCGAACCTGCAGACCACGGCACAAAACTCTCTCATTTTCACCGCTAATGATGGTGAGTTTGGAAACCAGTTTTACAGCATTACCACTAAAGGTGACATCCCAAAAGTCATTAAGCAAAGTCCGAGCTGGAACAGCGTGCCAACGGGCGATCTTTTTAAAGTAGGCACATATTATTACGTAAAACCTTCGGAATATACGAGCGCTTTGGCAAAAACAAACGGTGAGGAAACGCAGACGCAGTTTTTATCGCTTCCTCAAACTTTTGACAGTTCTGCTTCTTTTGGAAATCTCAATGATGAAGCGCTCATCGTGACGACCTACAGCTCCAATCCGGAAAAAAACATTCGCGTCTGGAAAAACAATGTAGAGAGTAAGACCGTAGAACTCATCAAAGAAATCCCGACTGGTTCCACAGTTCAAAACGCCAAAAGTATTTCATACAAAGGCAATGTATATTTCACGGTGTATACGGCAGATTACCAAACACAGATCTGGAAAACCGACGGCTCCGCGACCGGAACAAAAATCGCTTTCGACATTCCGGATAATGATTACTACAGCAATGTTCCACGACTTTTACAAGTCTTTGACAATCATCTATTAGTGGCTAAAAACACGAAACTCTGGGCCTTTAATGGAGATACCGAGCAGATAAAAGAAATTCCTTTCCCCACAAATGACTGGGGATACGGCGACTGGAATGTTGCCGACAATACGTTAATCGATGATGGGAAATTATATATTTTGTCTCAGCTCGGTTATGGAAGTGTTTTCAGATTTAATGATCTGCAGTCGGAGCCCACCAATCTGCTCAGTGCTAACTTTTTTGGGACCCAGACTTCCTTTAAAAAATGTGGAAATCAGATTTATGTCGGAAACGGAACATATGACGATAAGCTGCGCGTGCTTTGGAGCATTAATACCGCGACCTCTTCGGCTAAAGAAATCATCAACTATAATGCTGACGCTTCGATTTCGAATTTAACATGTGCGAAAGATTATCTATATTTTCTTCGGGAAAATAACCCGCAGGTTTGGCGGACAAACGGCACCACTGAAAGCATTATTTCGCTGCCGCTTAATGTTTTGAATGACGAACAGATCGCTTCCGATGATCAACTTTTAAAATTACATTCTTATGATGACAATATTTATTTTGTGGCAAAAACCAAAAGTTCCGGCACAGAACTTTATATGGTGAAAACCGAATTGCCAGTTTACCTCAGTACAGGAAATGCAGCGATGGGAGGCGAAAAGATCAAATTAATCTTATACCCAAATCCAGCAACATCATTTATTAAGATCAAAGAAAACCAAGCCCCGCAAATCGAGACATACAAAATATTTGACACAACGGGAAAACAAATCCTGAGTGGAAAATATACCGGTCAGGACCAATCCATCGATATTTCGCGGTTGCTCACCGGAAATTACATTATGGAAATCACAACTAAAAACGGAAGCCGGTTTTCTCAAAAATTTATTAAAAAATAAACATTCTTAAGTTAAATCAAACATAAATTATCATGAAAAAAATCCTGCAATTATCGTTTATCATTCCTTTTGCTGCAGTTTACGGCCAGAATATTTCGAATTACGAATATGTTTCTGTAGCAAGCAAAACCGGGAATTTAGAATCTGGTAAATACGGGTTGAGTGGGATTTTAAACTCAAAACTTAAGGCGGCGAAATACGAGATCATCAGTGAAAGCAATGAATCATGGCCAGATGCTGCCAAAAATAATCCATGCGGTGTGCTGAAAGCAGAAATTGAGGATACCAGCACCTTCCTAAAAAACAAAATACAGGTAAACTTCAAAGACTGCAGCGGAAAAACTGTGGCTTCGTTTGAAGGAAAATCAAACATCAAAGAATATGAGCCCGGATTTAAAGATGCTTTAAATGTGGCATTAAGAAATCTGCCTGCTTCAAATCCTGAGAAATTGGCAGTTACCAATGTAACTCCAAAACAGAACGTAGCAATTGCAGCCGAACCTGTGAAATCAACATCAAGCCAAACCCAAATAAGCAACGTAAAAACCGGAAGCAAAGCCCAAACTTTCAGTAACGGTACATTAAATTTAAACAGGATCTATATTTCAGAAAATCAGTTTATTTTGGTTAGTCCAAATAATTCAACGCCATATGCGATTTTTAAAGAGTCTACTAAAAAAGAGGTGTACAGAATTCAACTACAGGATGGTACGCAGACTTTAGGATATCTTGAAGATGGAAACATTATTATTGAAGTTGCCAATAATGATGGCAGTTTCAAAAAAGAAATTTTCACACAAAAATAATCCCTTACTGATTATCATTAAAATACTCCCAAACTAAGCCGCCACGGTTTTTACCAAGAATTTCCTCTAAAGTTTCTCTTGAAGATTCTTTTACTCTTTTTACTGATTTCAGT
>NZ_DAMBHK010000074.1:0-11540 GCF_032060305.1 Kaistella sp.
GATTCTGCTTCACGACATTGGTCATGGTCCTTTTTCGCACGCTTTGGAAAATATGTTGATGGAAGATTGGCATCATGAAAAGCTTTCATTGTTGTTGATGAATGACTTGAACAGAGAATTGGACGGCCAACTGACAATGGCAATAGAAATGTTTCAAGGGAAATATCACCGGAAATTTTTCAATCAGTTGATTTCTTCTCAACTTGATGTGGACCGTTTGGATTATTTGAAACGCGACAGTTTCTACACAGGCGTTTCCGAAGGAAATGTGAATACGCAGAGAATTATTTCGATGATGAATGTTGCGGATGACAAACTTGTGATTGATGCGAAAGGAATTTATTCCATCGAAAATTTTTTAACGGCGAGAATGTTCATGTATTGGCAGGTGTATTATCACAAGACATCGGCTTTGGCGGAACATCTTTTGGTGAAGATTTTGGACCGCGCAAAAACTTTAGTTTCAGAAGGAAAAGAACTCAAAGCTTCCGATAATTTAAAATATTTCCTCGAAAAAAATAAGTTCGTTCGTGCCACAAAAGAAGACATCCAAAGATTTACAGAGTTGGATGATAACGATATAATTCAGGCGATGAAATTTTGGACAAAAAGTGATGATTTTATTCTTTCTTATCTGTGTAAATGTGTTATTCAAAGGAATTTTCCGAAGACCATGATTTCTTCAAAACCTTTTGAAAAAGATTTTGTCGAAGATAAAATTGACAAAACAAACGCTTTCTTCAATATTGAGAATGGAGCGGAACTCGTGGATGAAATTTCAAGAACGCTACTTCCTTACAATATAGAAAAACAGCCAATTCATCTTCTTCCAAAAAATGGCGAGAAATTCAGGCTCGAAGATTCAGAAAATCAGATTCTTTCCGCATTTATAAATCAATCGAATACTAAATATATTCTGTCTTTTCCAAGAGAGATTTAATTAGATCCCAATCGGTTCAGTTTTTGCCCTTACTTTCAAAATTGGAAGTGATGAGAAAAATTCTGTTGGTTCTGAGTGGTCTTTTTGCAATTTCCTGCATAAAGAAAAATTCTATACAAAACACCATTCAACAATCAGTAAAAAAGGATTCCGTAGTTGTTAAAACACATAAAGTTTCTGATAGTTCGACTATAGAGAATAAATCAGAAATAAAAATAGTTGAGGAGGAAAAGGGAAATCGGGAAGTAAACGCAGAAGAAAATCAAGACAAAAATACAGGCGAAGCCGATGCAGCTTTTCAGTGGGAAGCCAATCAAAAATTGGAAAAATTACTCAAACACTTTGGCAAAAATATTCCCGGGTATTATGGCGGAGCTTTTATCAACGATTCCGGTGACCTGGAAATAAATTTATTTGGAGATACGGCTAAAGGTAAAAGGGAAATTATTAAGATTATTGGCAGTGAAAAAGTGCATTTCAACACGCAAAAATATTCTTATAATGAGCTCGATAAATTAATGACTTTTCTGAACGATTTTGCTCAGAATCCCGCAAACAAAAAGTATGCGCAAAACATGTCTTTTTGGTGGGTGATGGAAAAAGAAGGATACATTAAAATGGGTTTGTTGGACAACAGTCCGGAAAAAATAAAGGAATTCAAAGCACACATTCATAATTCCCCCGCTATTAAATTTGTGAAATCAAGCGGAATTATATTGCAGTAAAAACACACGTTTTTAGGCGTCTAAAATTCTGAAAATTATTTTGTGTAAACCATATTTTCTTATCTTTGCAGGATATGGAATTTACAGCATCGCAGATCGCAGGATTTATCAACGGAAGAATTATAGGCGACGAAAATGCCACTATCAGCGGTGTTTCCCCTATTGAGAGTGGTGAAGAAGGCCATCTTTCCTTCATCGCGCAGGATAGATTTGCAGACTATATCGATACAACGAAATGTTCAGTACTTATCGTTTCCGAAAAACTTTTAACCAAAGACACTTATCCTACCACCATTATCGCAGTAGAAGATGCTTATCTTTCTTTTCAGGTTCTTATGAATCTTTATAAGGAAATGCAGGGCAGAAAGACCGGTATCGAGCAGGGTGCAGTATTTCATGAAACCTCCAAAGTTGGTGAAAATGTGTATGTTGGCGCGTTTACCTGTGTTTCCGAAAAAGTAAAAATTGGTGACGAAAGCCAGATTTACCCTCACGTTTACATCGGCAAAAATGTAAAAATAGGCAAAAACTGTATTATTTACAGTGGGGTAAGAATATATGATTACTGCGTGATTGGCGACAACTGCGTCATCCATTCCAATACCGTAATAGGATCAGACGGATTCGGTTTTCAGGTGACCAAAGACGGTTATCAGAAAATTCCGCAACTGGGTAATGTTGTTTTGGGAGACCATGTTGAAATTGGCTCCAACTGCAGTATCGACAGAGGTACAATTGGTTCAACCGTGATCGGAAACGGAACTAAAATCGATAATTTAATTCAGATCGCCCACAATGTAAAGATTGGTGAGAACAATGTAATCGCAGCTCAGGCGGGCATTGCAGGATCCACCGTTATTGGTGACTGGAACCAGATTGGCGGTCAGGTGGGGATTGTTGGGCATATTACCATCGGCAATCAGGTGAAAGTTCAGGCCCAGAGCGGCGTGAATTCCAATACGAAAGACGGGGAAATTCTTTACGGATCACCTGCCATTAATGCCGGAGAATACAGAAGAAATTATGTGCATTTCAGAAATTTCACCGAAATCGTGAAACGCATCAATACTATTGAAAACAGCACTAAAGATAAAAACCAGTGAGTGATAAACAAAAAACTTTAAAGGAAGAAGTTTCCCTTTGTGGGATTGGGCTTCATACCGGAAGAGAAGTAACATTAACAATAAAACCGGCCAAGGAGAATACCGGTTTTGTATTTGTACGTACCGATTTGGAGGGGCATCCTCATATTGAGGCCGACGTAAACTACGTCACTGCAACCGAACGGGGAACGACCCTTGAAAAATTAGGAGTCAGAATTCATACCTGCGAACATCTTCTGGCAGCTTTGGTAGGCTGCGACATCGACAATGCTATTCTGGAAATGAACAGTGCAGAGCCTCCAATTTTAGACGGTTCTTCAAGGTTTTTCGTTGATGCCATTGAAAAAGCAGGGATTGTGGAACAGAATGTAGACCGCGAATATCTGGTTGTGAAGGAAGTCCTGAATTATGTTGATCCCACTACCGGATCCGAGCTTACCATCATCCCTTCCGATACTTATGAAGTGACGACAATGGTAGATTTCGGGACGAAAGTTCTCGGAACCCAGAATGCCACCTTAAAAGATATTTCAGAATTTAAAGACGAAATTTCATGTGCACGTACTTTCAGTTTCCTTCATGAACTCGAAATGCTTTTGGATGCCGGTCTTATTAAAGGTGGCGATATTTCCAACGCTATTGTTTATGTAGATAAAGAACTTACTGCAGAAACTTCAGAAAAACTGAAAAAAGCCTTCGGTAAAGATGATGTTTCCATCCGCCCGAACGGGATTTTAGATAACCTTACCCTGAATTATCCCAACGAAGCCGCGCGCCATAAACTGTTAGACGTGATCGGTGACTTAGCCTTGGTGGGAGTAAAGATCAAAGGAAAAGTGATCGCCAACAAACCGGGACATTTTGTAAACACCCAGTTTGCAAAAAAACTCAACAGACAGTGGAAACTGCAGAGAAAGAAAAATGTTCCCGATATCGACATCTACAAAGAACCCGTTTTCGATATCAACGGAATCATGAAACTTATGCCACACCGGCCGCCGTTCCTCCTTATTGATAAAATTCTTGAGCTTTCAGACTCTCACGTAGTGGGGCTGAAAAACGTCACCATGAATGAACCGTTTTTTGTGGGGCATTTCCCTAAAGAACCGGTAATGCCGGGCGTTTTACAGGTGGAGGCTCTGGCACAGACCGGTGGAATCCTCGTTCTGGCAAGCGTTCCTGATCCCGAAAACTATTCCACTTATTTTATTAAAATGGATAAAGTAAAATTTAAGAAAAAAGTGGTTCCGGGTGATACCCTGGTTTTTAAAATAGAACTTATTTCCCCAATACGAAGAGGGATTGTTCACATGCAGGGCTATGGCTATGTAGGCGACAGCGTTGTAGTAGAAGCTGAATTGATGGCGCAGGTCGCAAAAAATAAACCGGATTAAATGGTACACCAGTTAGCTGCCGTTGACAAACGCGCAAAAATAAAGAAAAATGTAATCGTAGAACCGTTTACTACCATTGCCGGTGACGTAGAAATTGGCGAAGGAACCTGGATCGGTCCTAACGTAACGATTATGGATGGTGCCAGAATCGGGAAAAACTGCCGTATTTTCCCAGGTACAGTGATAGCCGCAGTTCCGCAGGATCTGAAATTCGAAGGTGAAGATACCCAGGTGATTATCGGTGACAATACCACCATCAGAGAATGTGTTACCGTAAACCGCGGAACCAAAGCGCTGGGTTACACCAAAATAGGAAACGACTGTCTCATTATGGCGACATCACATATTGCGCACGACTGTGTTCTCGGGAACGGCGTAATCATCGTGAACGGTTGCGGTATTGCAGGGCATGTCGAAATCGGAGATTATACCGTAATGGGCGGACTTTCAGCGGTTCACCAGTTTGGGAAAATCGGTAAACATGTGATGATTTCCGGAGGAACTTTGGTAAGAAAAGATATCCCTCCTTATGTGAAAGTAGCACGAGAGCCCATGACTTATGCAGGAATAAATTCTGTAGGTCTGCGCCGGAGAGGCTTTACCAATGATAAGATCTTCGAAATCCAGAAAATTTACAGAGCCATCTTCCAGATGAAGATGAATGTTTCGCAGGCATCAAGCTATATTGAAAAAGAAATGCTGCCGACTGCCGAAAGAGACGAAATTTTAGAATTCATCAAGAATTCGCCCAGAGGTATCGTAAAAGGCTACGGCACCGGAAAAGAATAGACACAATACAACTTTAATTAACACTGATAAGTCCGGAGATGCATCTTCAGACGATAACTAAAAATTCAAACTTTAAATGGCAACCAGCAACGATATTAAAAAAGGAATGTGTATCGAATACAGTAACGATATCTTCAAAATTATCGATTTCTTACACGTAAAACCAGGTAAAGGTCCAGCGTTCGTAAGAACCAAAATGAAATCGGTAACCAACGGTAAAGTGCTTGAAAACACTTTTTCCGCAGGTCACAAAATTGATGAAGTAAAAGTAATCACCAGAAAATTCCAGTATCTTTACGAAGACGACAATGGTTTTCACTTTATGAATAATGATGATTTCTCACAAATCTACCTGAACAAAGAGATGATCGAGAACTCGCAGTTTATGAAAGCAGGTGAAGAAGTAACCATCATTCTGAAAGAAGCAGATGAATCTCCACTTTCAGCAGAAATCCCGCCAACGGTTTATCTGGACGTTATTGAAGCAGATCCTGGAGTGAAAGGAAATACTGCAACCAACGCCCTGAAAAACGCAATCGTAGAAACCGGAGCAAGAGTTATGGTTCCTCTTTTCATTGAAGCAGGTGACAAAATTAAAGTAAACACCGAAGACGGAAATTATCTGGAACGCGTAAAATAAAAATTGATGGAAGGTGAAAATCTTCCATCTGCTTATTAAAATATGACCTTCAACCAACCGCAGACCCTAAGGAACATTGCAGATCTCATCGGTGCCCAAATGATTGGCGACGAAAACTTTCCCGTTCTTGGGACCAACGAAATTCACCGCGTAAAAGCCGGGGAAATTGTTTTTGTGAATCATCCCAAATACTACGATAAAGCCCTTAATTCTGAGGCAACCATTATTCTCATCGATAAAGTGGTGAACTGTCCGGAAGGGAAGGCTTTGTTGGTCTCCGATGATCCCTTCAGGGATTTCAATAAAATCAATACCCATTTCACGCGGATTTACAATTTTTCAGAAGAACTTCACGATCTTGAAGTCGGCGAAGGAACACGCATTCATCCTTCAGCAGTGATTGGAAACGAAGTGAAAATCGGCAAAAACTGTATCATTTTCCCGAATGTTGTGATAGGCGACAGAACCATCATCGGCGACAACGTGATTATCCAGAGCGGAACTGTTTTGGGCGGCGACGCATTTTATTACAGAAAACTTAACGGAAATTTCGACCGCCTGATTTCTGTAGGAAATGTCATCATTGAAAACAATGTGGAGATCGGAAACAACTGCACCATCGACCGTGGCGTTACGGATTCTACCATCATTGGCGAAGGTTCTATTTTAGATAATTTAATACAAATCGGCCACGATACCATCATCGGTAAAAAAGTGCTTATTGCTTCCCATGCTGCGATTGCAGGTTGTTGCGTCATCGAAGACGAGGTAACGGTTTGGGGACAAGTAGGTATGGCGTCCGGTAACCGAGTGGGAAAAGGAGCAGTTCTTTTAGGCAAAACCGGCGTCAACAAAGACTTGAAAGGCGGAAAAACCTATTTCGGACAGTTGGCGGAAGAGTTTAGGGATTATTTAAGAAAAGAGGTGAAACTGAAAAATCTTTAAGATGAAGCGAATTTTATCTTTATTGAGTTTTTTCCTGTTTATATTAAGCTTTTCTCAAAAAGCTGAAATCAATGCTAAGATACTTTTTGCCGACGGTACCGTTTCCGATGCTAAAATTTTATTCAGAAAAAGCATCTTTTACGAAAACGAAATATATGAGAACAGTATCACCCAAAAGAATATTTTTCTTATCAATGATGCTGGCAAAAAAGAAAAACATCTCTTTAATAAGTTCAGACGCATTGAATTTGTTGATCTGAAGGGGCAAAACAGGGTTTTTGAAAGACCACTGGAAAAATTCGGAATGTTTGAATTGATTCAGGACGGACCAAAGATGAAATGGTACAGGGATTATACAGAAAATGCGTACGACCATTCTCAAGGGTCTATTGATATTTTGATTAAAAATGATGGTAAGTATGAAATGTTTAGTATTTTAACCAACTATAAAAAGAAACTTAAGGAGATTACTTCTGATATGCCTGTTTTAGCGGAGTTCATTGAAAGTTGCAATTTCTTTAACAATACAAATTCCTGTCTTCAGGAAGTATTTAAGAAATATAACGAATAAAATAATTGATAATTTTTTTTAACTCGGCAGATTCAGTAAATTTGTGAGAGTTAATATTCTATAATAAATTTAAAAAAACATAAGAATGTCAGTATTAGTAAACAAAGATTCTAAAGTAATTGTACAGGGCTTTACAGGAAACGAAGGAACCTTCCACGCAGGTCAGATGATTGAATACGGAACCAACGTAGTAGGCGGTGTAACTCCAGGAAAAGGAGGAACTGAGCATTTGGGTAAGCCGGTTTTCAATACCGTTGCTGAATCGGTAGAAAAAGCGGGCGCGAATGTTTCCATTATTTTCGTTCCGCCAGCATTTGCTGCAGACGCCATTATGGAAGCTGCGGAAGCCGGAATTAAAGTAATTGTATGTATTACCGAAGGAATTCCTGTGGAAGACATGGTGAAAGTTAAAGCTTATATTGCTGACAGAGATTGCCGATTGATCGGACCAAACTGCCCTGGAATCATCACTTCCGACGAAGCGAAAATCGGGATTATGCCAGGTTTTGTTTTCAAAAAAGGGAGAGTGGGTATCGTTTCAAAATCAGGAACCCTTACTTACGAAGCTGCTGACCAGGTAGTGAAAGCAGGTTACGGAGTTTCTACCGCTATCGGAATCGGTGGTGACCCCATCATCGGTACTACAACCAAAGAAGCTTTGGAACTGTTCATCAACGATCCTGAAACGGATGCTGTAGTCATGATCGGAGAAATCGGAGGTTCATTAGAAGCTGAAGCTGCAAGATGGTATAAAGAAAGCGGTTCTAAAAAACCAGTTGTTGGTTTTATCGCAGGTCAAACTGCACCAAAAGGTAGAACAATGGGTCACGCAGGAGCAATCGTAGGTGGTGCCGAAGATACTGCACAGGCGAAAATGGCGATTATGAGAGAAAACGGAATCAATGTGGTGGATTCACCTGCTGAAATTGGTTCTACTGTAGCTCAGGTTTTAGGATAATTTTCCTCATCAAAATATAAAAAGGTTCTGTAAGTTTTTACAGAATCTTTTTTTGATCAATATTTTTTATCTTTGTCGATAAACACTATTATGAAAAATAAACTATTTGTTGTTTCCGCACTATGTGCAGCGGCGCTCTTTTCAGCACAGATTGATCTGCGCAATACCAGATTTGGGATTACCGGCGGTGGAACTTACTCGCGCGTGAGCAATGCCCACAATCCTTCCGGGCCTATTTATTCAGGTTTCGGCGGGGTTTTGGCCCTGATTCCGGTAGATCATAACGATCAGTTTTATATCCAGCCGGGAATAGAATATCTGGGTGCCGGGGAAACCGGAAAAGATAAAGATATGAAAGGGGCAGTGGGTTACGACGCAATATATGCCAACAATTATATCAGCGTACCGCTTTATTTTAAAGGCTATTTTTCTGAGGCAGAATCTGAGTTCTTTGGCCTTGCTGGCCCGAAATTCAATTTTCTCATCAATCAGAATATTAAAAACGCTCCTGATAGGTACACAGAAGAAGGAGTAGGTGATATCAACGGTAAGGCCGCGGGTTTCAATTTTGGAGTAGGCTTAGGCATTGGTTTTTCCTACCGAAGAATGCTTGAAGTTACCGGCCGCTACGATATCGGTTTAAGCAACACTTACAAAGGCCTTATGAAAGAGCAGACTGGTGATCCCAATATCAGCAAGAAAAAATCTGAACAGGTCTTCAGTGTCGGCCTTAGTTATATCTTTCAGTAAAATATTTAAACAGATAAAAAGAAAAATCCCGCCAAGTTATTTTGACGGGATTTACTTTATCTTAACCTTAACTCCTGATCCATTTCCAGATTTCTTTAGCGCTGGCTTTATTTCCGTACATTAAAATTCCTACCCGGTAAACTTTTGCCGCGATATAAATCATTAGTAACGTTGAAATCACCAGCAGGAAGATCGAAAGTGCGATCTGCCAGCCCGGAACCCCAAACGGAATTCTTGCAATCATGGCCACAGGCGAGGTGAACGGAATAATCGAGAGCCAAAAACCAAGTGGTCCTTCAGGATTATTCATAATCGTAAAACTTCCGTACATGCCAATCATCAGGGGAATGATGGCGAAAAGGGTAAACTGCTGCGTTTCGGTTTCATTATCCACTGCTGAACCGATGGCTGCATACATCGAGCTGTAAAAAATATACCCTAACAGAAAGAATATGATGAAAACGAAGATGATCAGCGGATAATTCATGTCCAGCAGAATATGCGAAACTTCTGAAGCGGTCTGCTGAATATCAAATTTTTCAATCATTTCTTCCGACTGTTCGCCGCCGGGGATCTGCTTCTGCATCGCCGAAAAACCGGTATTCAGAAATATCGCGCCCAAAACCGACATGGTAATCCAGATGCTGAACTGCGTTAATGCAACCAGTGTTACACCCAGAATTTTCCCCATCATGAGTTCAAAAGGTTTTACCGAAGAGATGATGATTTCTACCACGCGGTTGTTTTTTTCCTCTAAAACACTACGCATTACCCGCACACCGTAAATAATGATAAACATGAAAACCGCGTACATCAGAACCATGCTGAGGCCCGATTTTATCCCGAAATCAAGATCTGAATCTGCTTTGTTATTATCTACAACATTCTGGGTATTGAGGTCGAAATTTTTATCCAGACTGATGATCTGATCTTCAGAAATTCCGAGTTTTTTAATTTTTTCCTGCTTTACGATTCTCGACAGATCAGCCACCACACTCATTTTAGTCTCGAAACCAATCTTTTTATTGATCAGTAATTTCGAGTTTTTCTCAAGCTCATCAAAGTTGTTATCTTTAAGTTCGGGAATGATCAGAAGTCCTTCGATTCCGTCCATGTCCTTTAAAGTCGAGGTAAGTGCTTTCTCGTTTTCCCGAGGTACGAAAACATATTTTATCGACTGGTCGCTTTTCAGGTTGCCTACAAACAGTCCGCTTTTATCAATGACGTTAAACGTGCTCGTACTTTCGTTTGCCTTGAAGAGAAATGTGATAAACGCCGCAAAAGCGATCATCAGCACCGGCGCGAGAAGGGTGAGGATGACAAAAGATTTTTTCTTTACCTGGGTGAGATATTCTCTTTTGGTAATTAAAAATATATTTTTCATGAATTGACTTTCAGGTTAATTTTTAAACATTAAAAAAGAAATTTACCGCTTACCAGCCGAAACTGCGTTGATGAAAACTTCGTTCATGCTCGGGATTTTCTCATCAAAAGACCGTATTTTGCCGACTTTCATCAGTTCATTCAACACAATATTTTGGTCATTATCGTTTTTCAAATCGAAGGAAACCAACTCGTTCTCTGTTGCATATTCCTGAATCTGATAACGGTTTCTGAACTGTTCAAATGCGTCATTATTGATGTCTGCCAAAGTCACCCCGAATATATTTTTCTTGAACTGCTCGCGCACATCGAACACTTTTCCGTCAAGTACTTTCTTCGCATGATCTATTAATGCTACATAATCGCACATTTCTTCCACACTTTCCATTCGGTGCGTAGAGAGGATGATGGTGGTACCGTTGTTTTTTAAATTGAGGATCTGGTCTTTTATTAGATTGGCGTTTACCGGATCGAAACCCGAAAACGGTTCATCAAGAATCAACAGTTTCGGGCGGTGAAGAACCGTCACCACAAACTGAATTTTCTGGGCCATCCCTTTGGAGAGTTCACTGAGTTTTTTCTTCCACCACTGGTCGATTTCCAGCTGCTCGAACCAGTATTTTGCCTGGTTCAGCGCATCATTTTTATTCATGCCTTTCAGTTCCCCGAAATACAGAATTTGGTCTCCCACCGACATGTTTTTATAGAGTCCGCGCTCTTCAGGCATATAACCGATCTGGCGGATATGGTTGGGGTTCAGTTTTTCGTTATTGATGAAAACTTCGCCTGAATCTGACTGCGTAATCTGATTGATAATTCTGATAAAAGTGGTTTTTCCGGCGCCGTTCGGTCCAAGAAGGCCGTAAATACTCGCTTCGGGAACGTTGATGGAGAAGTCTTCGAGCGCAAGTTTTTTGCCTGCGTTGTAAGTTTTGGTTACATGTTCTGCTTTAAGCATCGAAAATCAATTTAATCAATTAGTCTTCAAAACTAGCTGAATGTTACGGATTAAAGGCATTCTAAATCAGTTAAGAGTTTTGCAGGAATCCAAAATTAAATATTTGAAATCCATAGTTTTTGTCCGCTGACTATACTTCAAAAAATTTCACTTTCCCTGATCAAAAGAATCCAAAGTTCTGCAGTCTAAATCTTGCTGAGGTAAATCTGTTCCGGTATTTTCGGAAAAAATTTAGACCTTAATTACTTTCGAATTGAAATTCTTTGTAAAAGTGATCGGCTTCAGAAATAACCGAATCCATTTCTTCGAGCGTGAAAACTTCAAGGAACTTTCTGCGGAAATCTTTAAAATGGGGAATTCCACGGAAATAGTTGCTGTAATGCT
>NZ_DAMBHK010000075.1:0-5267 GCF_032060305.1 Kaistella sp.
GAAATAAAAGCTACGTCTATGTTGTGAATGTTCTCGATGTTGATGAAGTAGACAGAAGAGCACGCAAGAAAGAACATAATGAAACCGATAATTCCGAGGTCGGAAAGTTACCGTACAGGTTTCCAAATTAGTAATCATTTTCTTTGAAATCAGCCATAAAATTTACCTTTCAAAAAAGCGGTGTCAAAAGCATCGCTTTTCCTTATTTTGTGGCAGTAAGGGCAGTAACCACTTTTGGGCAAAAAACTTTTTTTTATTTTTTCTTGAAAAAAAACATATTACTTCGACCACTTCCGACGCAAACTAAAATAGCCGTTTCTTTATTCTGCATTCTACTTTATAAAATTAATAGGTAAATTTTTCATTTAAAAAATAAAATTTTTCTTTTGCTAAAGTTTGCTTACGTCCTTACTCCTACCAGACATGGTAATAAAATGGATGGAAAAAAGATGGGGCAGCTGTACATGCAATGGAAAAATCACACTTAACACCGAATTGGTAAAAGCACCAAAAGTCTGTATAGAATATGTAATGGTCCATGAGCTTTGCCATTTGGTCATTCGCAAACACACCAAAGATTTTTACGACCTCCAGGCAAAAATATTCCCCGACTGGCAAAAATGGAAAGAAAAACTGGAAAAAACACTGGCTTAAACTCGCAAAAAGACCTTTTCTAATGATACACCCTTACCAATTTCTAAACGGTTAATCTCTGGGATTTGTGGAATGACATACTATGGTAATAAACACGAAGAAAATAGAACTTCAAAAATAATTTCCTACATTTGTACTGTTCTACTTTATAATGCACGTTAATTTAAAAATACTATTCCTTTCCTTTACACTCGCGTTATTTCTGGCGCCGGGGATTTCCTTAGCTTGCAGCAAAAAGGATAAGCAGGTTTTTAAATCAGAGGCGCATGCTGAAACTTTCATCAAACAGTCATTCGCGAAATTTCATCCGTCTTGCGACAGCGGCTATTGCAAAGACGAGTGCTGTCATCCAAAATCGCATAATTGTCAAACGGAAGGGTGCTCAGGAAACTGCAGCGGCAACCTTTGCAGTTCTGCTCAATACTCCCTTTTAGCCTACAGTAATTTCTTAGAGGATTCCAAAACTGAAGCCTCCGGCTACTATAGCAACAATTCCAATTTCTATTATCAGAATCCCCATTATTCCGGGGGATTCCATACCATTTGGCAACCGCCAAAAATAGGTTAATACCTCTTTTTTACAGCCTGAATTATGTCTTGTCGTGAAGTGTTTTCCCTGATGACTTATCAGCGCTGTATATTCCTTTGAACATCAACTTTTCCTTTAAAAGTAAATCTTTCATAAAAGATTTTCCTTTTGGAGCAAGGACAATTTGAAGATCAGGATACCCGTAATCAGTTTCTAAACACTGAGACTCAAAATTAACCTATAATCTAAAATTTAATGAAGAATATTCTTTTAGGAATACTAGCTTTTGTAGCAGTGTTCCTCGTTTCCTGCACCAATTCAAAAGCAGAAACTACCCAAATTACCAATGCACAGTTCAAGACCGGCGACATTGTTCCCCACGACCAGGTCTGTATGGTAAACAACGCCTACATGGGCAAAAAGCAGCTTGAAGTAAAGCATGACGGCAAAACCTACTACGGTTGCTGCGAAAACTGCAAACTCAGAATCCCGCAGGAAGAAAATGCTCGCATGGCGTATGATCCGATATCTCATCAACTCATCGATAAAGCAACCGCAATTATTGCAATCTCTGATAAAAATGATAATGTCGTGTACTTCGAAAATAAAGCAAACTACGAAGCCTTTTTTAATAATAAATAACCTTTAAACTTATAAAATAATGAAAACAATACTATTCAGCCTTTTGGCAATCTGCACTTTTGCACTCTCTTCCTGTAAAGAAAACAAAGAACAGAAAAGCACCACTGAAACATCCATGCAGCATGATATGAACATGATGTCTGACAGTTCAGCGATGGGCGATATGCCTATGGATGGAAAGGTAACCGTGATCGACGCAAAAAAATCTTCCGCAAATCTTACAGAACTCTATTCCCATTACACCCACCTTACATTCGCGTTGTCCGGTGATGATGATAAAGAAGCGGTAAGTGCAGCAAAAGGAATCCTGGCTTCCTTTCCTAAAATAGACAAAAACGCATTGTCCGCTGAACAGAAGAAAGAATTTGCGGAACTGGAATCCAGCATCAGGGAACACGCCGAGCATATTGCGGATAATGCCGGAAAGATTGATCACCAGCGCGAACATCTGGATTTAATGAGTGAAGATTTTTACGACCTGCTGAAAGATTTCGGAACTCCAAAACCGGTGTACAAAGTATTCTGCCCGATGTATAATGATAACAAAGGGGCCTTCTGGCTTAGCGATTCACGTGAGGTGAAGAATCCTTATTACGGCAAAGAAATGCTTTCATGTGGCGAAGTTCAGGAAGAAATTAAGTAAAACCGTACAGAACCATGATTCAAAATTTAATCAAACTGTCCCTCCGCAACAGGTATTTCGTTTTGCTGATAGCAATCGGCCTTTTTATCTGGGGTATTTTTGCGGTAAGGGACAATCCCATCGATGCAATTCCGGATCTGAGTGAGAACCAGGTCATCGTTTTTACGGAGTGGATGGGCAGAAGTCCCCAGATTATTGAAGATCAGGTGACTTTCCCGCTGGTCAGCAACCTTCAGGGCATTCCGAAAATTAAGAACATCCGCGCCTCTTCCATGTTTGGGATGAGCTTCGTGTATGTTATTTTCGAAGATAACGTGGACATTTACTGGGCCAGAACCAGGGTAATGGAACGGCTCAATTATGCGCAGCGCTTACTCCCGCAGGATGTTACCCCTACTCTCGGACCGGATGGCACCGGTGTAGGTCACGTCTTCTGGTATCATTTCGATGCACCCAAAATGGATTTGGGAGACCAGCGTGCCCTCCAGGACTGGTACGTCAAGTTTGCCCTGCAGACGGTTCCCGGTGTGGCGGAAGTAGCCTCCTTTGGCGGCTTCGAAAAACAGTACCAACTCATTGTAGATCCTGTAAAACTCCAGTACTATAACGTATCCCTCATGGATGTTATGAACAAAGTGAAAGCCAACAATAATGATGTGGGCGGACGTAAATTTGAGATGGCCGATATGGCCTATATCATTCGCGGCCTGGGTTATATCAAGAACGTAGCCGATATCGAAGAAATTGCTTTGGGAAATTACAACGGAATTCCTGTGCGGGTTAAAGACATTGGTTCTGTACAGATGGGTGGTGATTTGCGTCTGGGTATTTTTGATGCAGACGGTGAAGGCGAAGTCGTGGGCGGTATCGTAGTGGCACGGTATGGCGAAAATGCAGATAAGGTCATCAACGATGTGAAAGAGAAAATGAAGGACGTTGAAAAAGGACTCCCTGAAGGCGTCACCTTCAAGACATCGTACGACCGCAGTACGCTGATTGAAGGGGCAATAGACAATATTAAAACCAAGCTGATTGAAGAAATTATCGTGGTAGCAATCATTGTTATTCTGTTCCTGTTCCACTGGCGAAGTGCATTGAGCATCATTATTCAGATTCCGGTCACCATTGCCATCAGTTTTATTCTGCTCAATGCGTTTGGACTTTCTTCCAATATCATGTCCCTTACAGGAATTGCGCTGGCAATTGGGGTGATCGTGGATAACGGAATTATCATGTCCGAAAATGCGTATAAAAATCTCTCCGATTGGCAGAACCATCAACAAAATAAAAACCCATAACAATGAAAACCAACTGGTTAAAAAATATATTCAGAAAAAAGGATAAGGAGAAAGAACGTTACGTTAAGATTCCCGAAGACATTCGGATGAAGATTATCGAAAAATCATCCTTACAGGTATCCAGAGGCGTATTTTTCTCTACGGTGATTATCGTGGTTTCCTTTCTCCCCGTATTTATGTTGACAGGTCAGGAAGGGAAACTTTTTCACCCGCTGGCATACACTAAAACCTTCATACTGATCGTCGATGCAATCCTGGTGCTTACCCTTGCGCCGGTACTCATCTCATTTTTCATGAAGGGAAAATTTAAAGACGATAATAAAAACCCGATAAACAGGGGCTTGGAACGGATTTACGAACCGCTGATAAGATGGTGCATGAAATGGAAAAAAACGACGCTGGGCATTAACATTTTGGCCCTGCTCATCAGTATTCCAATGATTATGAACCTTGGACGTGAATTTATGCCGCCTTTGGATGAAGGATCCCTGCTCTTTATGCCGGTTACACTGCCCGATATTTCAAACTCTGAAGCCAAAAGATTACTGCAGGTGCAGGATAAAATCATTAAGGGAATTCCGGAAGTGGATCATGTCCTCGGAAAAGCCGGAAGAGCAAACACGGCGACAGATAATTCACCCATTTCAATGATTGAAACCATCATTCTGTTGAAACCTCAGGACGAATGGCGCGACGGCCTTACAAAAGACGATCTTATTAATGAATTGAATGCTAAACTGCAGATTCCCGGCGTAACCAATGGCTGGACCATGCCGATTTCCAACCGGATCAATATGCTTTCAACAGGGATTAGAACGGATGTGGGCGTAAAAGTGTACGGACAGAACCTGGACAGTATCGCCGTCCTTTCCGAAAAAATAAAAAAGGAGCTCACCGGTATTGAAGGAATTAAAGACATGTACGTAGAACCCATCACCGGCGGAAAATATGTGGATATTGAAGTGAAACGCGAAGAAATAGGAAGATACGGCCTAAGTGTGGATGATGTAAATGCCGTCGTGGAAAGTGCGCTCGGCGGAATGAAACTCACCACCACAGTGGAAGGCCGACAGCGCTTTTCGGTAAATGCCAGATACGGCCAGGATTTCAGAAATAATTTGGAATCTCTGAGAAGATTGCCCATGCAGACGATGGAATTTGGTTCCATTCCGCTAAGTGCAGTGGCTGACATTCGTCTTACAGAAGGACCACCAATGATCAATTCTGAAAATGCAATGTTGCGTGGAACTGTTCTATTCAACGTACGCGACCGGGATTTAGGCAGTACCGTAAAAGAAGCCCAGGCAAAACTCAATAACATGGTGAACAAAATGCCAAAAGGTTATTTCGTGGAATGGAGCGGTCAGTACGAAAACCTGATTCGCGGAGAGCAGACTTTAAAAATGATTATGCCCCTCGTATTAATCGTGATCTTTCTTTCCATGTACTTTGCATTCAATTCTTACCGCGAAGCTTTCTTTAATCTCATCAGTATTCCTTT
>NZ_DAMBHK010000075.1:5367-7132 GCF_032060305.1 Kaistella sp.
TCCGGTCAATGGACGCTGCGGCCAAAGGCGCAAGAAGCTGGATGCCCCCAACCGTTGGAGCCGGGTTGTTTATGACGCCCTATAATCCAAAACTCTGGCAGCGCGACGGCGATATGCTAGGCATGGGCTCAGTAGCAGTTTCGGTGGAACAGATGTTTCCTAACAAAAAGAAACTCGATGCCAACGAAAATCTGATGAAGGCAATGTCCTCTGTGGAAAAGGAAAAGCTCTTTGCCGCCCTCAATGAAAACTTTCAGGATGCCAAAAAACTGTATTACAGTTCAATCGTCTTGGATAAAAAGCTGAAGGTCGTAAAGGAAAACGAAAAGATGCTGGATTTCATGATCAGAAACGCCGAAATCCGGTACAAAAACGGACTCAGTAAAATATCGGCCTATTACAAAGCAAAAGCTGCGCTTGGCAGTTCCAAAAACATGCAGCTCATGTACGAGAATGACCTTCGCGTCAACCGGATCCGGTTGAATGCCCTCATGGGAAGAGACCCGCTCGCGCCACTGGAGATTGAACCGGAATACAACCTGAATGATTATTCTCTCGAGACTTTTGGTCAGGATCTATTTTATCAGAACAGAAGTGATCTCCGCGGCATCGACCGGGAAATCAATATTGCCAAACTCAAACAGGATCTGGAAAAGCAGAATCTAAAGCCGGAATTTGGCGTAAAGTTCGAAAACATGTTTGGTTTTGGTGGCCAGCCCATGCAGTTTTCTCTGATGCTGATGGCAAAACTGCCTTTCGTATCCTGGGCTTCAGGCATGAATAAAGCCAATATTGAAAGCCTGAAACTGAAAGAAGAAGCCTTGCAGGCACAGAAAGAAATGATGGTGAACGAATACAGCGGAATGGCCTACGGAATGCGCAATGAACTGGACCTGAATAAAAATCAGCTGAAACTCTATGAAGACACCATTATTCCGGCCTTAAAAAACAACTACAAATCCATGCAGTTGGGCTATGAGCAGAATACGGAAGAACTCTTCATGTTATATGACGCATGGGAACAGCTGAATATGGCCCAACTGGAATATTTCGAGATCCTTACCAAAGCACTGCAGACGCAAACTGAAATTGACCGCTTAATTGAAAGAAGATGAGAAAAATTATAATATTCACTATGCTTTTATTTGGTTTGACGGCGTGTGACAAAGTTAAGTTCTGGGAAGATAAGCACTCGGCAGAAGCTGCAATGCATACTTATACCTGTCCGATGCACCCGGAAGTGATTTCAGACAAACCCGGCAAATGTCCCAAATGTGGGATGGATTTGGTCCTGAAAGATGCCCCTGAAAAAAAGGAAGAGGGGATTAAACTCGACGATCTGTTGAAACCAACCAATGAATTTGTAGTGTCGGAACAGCCCGTAATAAAAGTAAAAAGAGAAAACATACCCACCACGGTTGATGCTTTAGGGACGGTAGAATACGATACTCGACAGATTGGCAGTATTTCCTCGCGCGTTGCGGGCCGTATCGAGAAACTCTATGTGCGGTATAAATACCAGAAAGTGTCGAAAGGGCAGCGTATTTTAGATATATACAGCCCGGAACTTTTAACCGCACAGCAAAACCTGCTCTTCGTTATTAAAAATGACCGCTCAAACAAAACAATGATCGATGCTTCACGCCAGAAACTCCTTCTTTTGGGAATGCCGGCTTCACAGATACAGAAAGTCATCCAGCGAGGGAAACCTGATCTAACAGTTCCGGTTTTCAGCAATTACAGCGGACACATTCAGCAGGCAGGA
>NZ_DAMBHK010000075.1:7232-9421 GCF_032060305.1 Kaistella sp.
GCGCGCGTCTATTTTGATAATTCCACCGCAAAAATTCCTGTCGGAAGTCAGGTTAAAGCGGAGATTCTGAGCCACAACAGAATGGCAGATTGGTTGCCGAAATCAGCGGTGGTTTCTTTAGGGATTGATAAAATCGCGTTCAAAAAAGTAGAAGGCGGTTTTATTGCCCATAAAGTTGTTACCGGCGCGGTGGTAGGCGATAAAATTCAGATCGTCAGTGGTTTGCTTCCTGAAGATGGAGTTGCCGAAAATGCACAGTACCTGATGGACAGCGAAAGTTTCATAAAAATTAACAGATAAAAATTGATAAGATGAAATTTAATATTTTAATGCTGGCCTTGCTGGTTTTTCTTTACTCCTGTAAAAAGGAGGAAGATCCGCATGCCGGCCACGATATCTACTACACCTGTTCCATGCACCCGCAGGTAGTCTCCGATAAACCCGGAAAATGCCCCATTTGTCACATGGATTTGGTGCCTGTGGAGAAGAAAAAGAATGCGGATCCTAACGAAATTGTTTTGAATGACGAGCAGGTTAAACTTGGGAATATCAAAACAGTCGCGCTATCTGATGGGTCTATGGCCGACAAACTTACCCTGACTGGAACACTCAATTTTAATCAGTACCAAATGCAGGCAGTAAGTTCCAGAGTAATGGGCAGAGTTGAACGGTTGTATTATAAAAACATTGGCGATTTTGTTCCGAAGGGGGCGCCGTTGGTCGATATTTACAGTGAAGAACTCAATAATGCAAAGCAGGAATATTTGCTGGCATTAGAAAGACGCAAACTGTTTGTCGGCAATACTTCCATTGATTTTGATCAGTTGCTCCAAAGTTCCCGCAACAAGCTTTATTTATGGGGAATGTCCGAAAGCCAGATCAAACAGTTGGAAAGATCAGGAAAAGCCACGCCAACCACTACCGTGTTCAGCAATGCAGCCGGCTACATCACCGATCTGAGCATTGCTGAAGGTGATTATCTTGCGGAAGGCGGCACCATCGTGAATCTGGCAGACCTTTCATCGCTGTGGGCGGAGGCGCAGGTTTATTCCTCTCAAATGGCTCTCCTTCAGAAAGACAGCAAGGTCACCGTATATATTCCCGATCTGGATAATTTGAAGATTGATGGGAAGATTGATTTTACAAACCCTGAAATAAGCGCCTCCAGCAGGATAAATCTGGTTCGCATTTCCGTGCCCAACAAAGGAAACATGCTGAAACCCGGTATGCCGGTATATGTTCTTGTGGAAAACAAATCCCGTGATGGTCTTTCAATGCCTGTGGATGCGGTAATCAGGGATGGCAAATCTTCCACGGTGTGGGTGAAAACCGCGAAGAACACCTTCGTCAACAGAATGGTGGAAACGGGTCTCGAATATGAAGACAGAATAGAAATCACATCAGGAATTAAGGCGGGAGACGAAGTAGTGGTCTCCGGAGCATACCTACTGAACAGTGAATTCATTTTCAAGAAAGGGGTTGATCCCATGGCGGGTCACGATATGAGCACCATGTAATATGAGAAAATTGAATATCATAGGCTGGCTGGCGGTGCTAGTGGTGGCTATTGTTTTAGTCATTCAGGTCATACCGGTGGAGCGTAATGTCTCCACCGTTCAGCCAGGTCAAAGTTTTGAAAGAACCCAAAAGGTGACCGCCAACGTGGCTGCTATTCTTAAAGTTTCGTGTTATGACTGTCATTCCAATAACACCCGCTATCCCTGGTATTCGGAATTGCAGCCGGGAGCATATTTTATGGCTCAGCATATTAAAGAAGGCAAAGAAGAACTCAATTTTGATGAGTTCAATGACTATTCAAAAAGACGGAAGAAAGCAAAAATAAAAAGCATCATCAGCCAGATTGAAAAAGACGAAATGCCCTTGAAATCGTACCGCATGATGCACGGAAACGCCAGATTATCAGCAGATAAAAAAAAAGAACTGTTAGATTTTTTTCGTGACAACGAATATAGTAAGTAGCGCAGAACATCAGAAATTACGCTCGACTTTGGTCTTTAGAGTATCAGAAATGGCCGTTTAGAAGGATCGGAAAAGACCATGCTGTAGAATCAACAAATTAATAACAACGTGATGAAATTAAATATTAAAAATATGGTTTGCAGCCGATGTCTCAAAGTGCTTAGGCAAGAGCTTGAACAACTAGGAATTAATGTTTCATCAATTGAACT
>NZ_DAMBHK010000075.1:9521-10756 GCF_032060305.1 Kaistella sp.
AGACCCTATGATGAAATGAGTTAACCTTAGAACTTAGGCGTATGAAATTATAAATAGGAAATAGTTGCGAAATAGAAACGGCAATCGTAGAGACGTTTGCGCAACTCTCGATAAACTTCAGGTATAGTTTTGATGTTACTTGGCCTTTTTTTCAAAGCGAAATTATACAGAAACTAACGAAAATTATGCAGAACATCCGTTTAAGAAACTTGTACTTTTACAGTAGTAATTACAACCAGGTCGCTATCAAAAAGCTACTTTATTGCAACAAGAGTTTGGTCAAAATACGGCTCACAGAACGTATTTTAAATGGATAGTCGGAAAGTAACAATATATAAAATAATAAAAGCAAACAAAATGAAACAACAAATTGAAATAACAGGAATGTCCTGCGAAGGCTGCGTTAAAAATGTCGAAAAAGCGTTGAAAGAAATTGATGGCGTACAGAATGTAAAAGCGAGTCTGCATCCACCGCGCGCAGTTATTGAAGCAGAGAAATCGATTAATACAGCGCAGTTAACGCAAGCCTTGGCGAAAGTAGGTTATAGTATTGCCGGCGCTTCCGTAGATGAGAATTTAAAAAAGTCTGGCGGCTCCTGTTGCTGTTGAAAAGTATAAACTGCGCGGGCAAGTATAATGTTAGTACGATGGGAACGATAACGGTAGAAATGCTCCGCTGAAAACTAAGTGAAAGAAGCAACTAAATTTTTTTTTAAAAAAATCAAAGTAGCCAGCAATAGCTTGCCTGATCGAACGCACTTATGATTGCGACAGTATTGGCGCAGAAATTGCATATTTATTGAAAAAACCAACCTATTTATTAACATAAAAACCAACAATTATGACAGGTTATCACACGTACCAAAGTTGTATTGAAGCATGTTTAAAATGTGCTGCAATATGTAATCACTGTGCTTCATCATGCACTCAGGAAGAAGATGTAAAAATGATGGCGAGATGCATTCAGTTAGACATGGAATGCGCAGCGATCTGCTATGCCTCAGCACAGTTAATGAGCCTCGGCAGCGACAAAGCAAAAGAAATTTGCCGTATTTGTGCCGACATCTGTGAAGCATGTGCTGCAGAATGTGAAAAACATGCACAACATGGAATGGATCATTGCCGTGAATGTGCAGAAGCTTGCAGAAAATGCGCCGAAGAATGCCGGAAAATGGCAGCGTAATTTAAAACGGGTGGTGATTTTAATGATTGCCACTCTTTTTATCTACATCCTA
>NZ_DAMBHK010000076.1:0-10611 GCF_032060305.1 Kaistella sp.
GTGGTTTCTCCAGGAATCGAACCAGGGACACATGGATTTTCAATCCATTGCTCTACCAACTGAGCTAAGAAACCGTTCCGTTATTGAGTGGTGCAAAAGTATAACCTTTTCCCTTACGATGCAAGTGATTTCATGAAAAATATTGCATCAAAGCCCAAATTTACTGATTCTCAGACGAATTATTTTCTTCTCTCTCGATCTGTTCACTCATTTCTTCAAGTACCGGTTTGATTGTACTCTCCGGAAGCTCGCTGATCCGGATGTACATCAACCCGTCAATGGCATCATTAAAACTTGGATCTACGTTGAACGAGATCACTTTTGCGTTCTGCTTGATGTATTTTTTAATGAGAACCGGCAAACGCATTTCGGGTTCCAGATCATCAATAATTTTATCGAGTTTGTTGAGATCAGATTCTACTTCATCGAAAAACAGGTGCTTATCGCGGTCTTTCAGCTTTACTTTGAACTCTTTTTTCGGATGAATATACTGCGCTACGGCAGAATCGTAATAATGCGAACGCATAAATTCAATCATCAGCGATTTTGAAAATTCTGAAAATTTATCGGAAATACTCACTCCTCCCATTAAAAACTTATGTTCAGGATTCCTTAAACAAACATGTACAATTCCTCTCCATAAAAGAAAAAGTGGCAAAGGCTTCTGTTGGTACCCTGCCGAGATATACGCTCTTCCCATTTCAATCACTTTTCGGAAGAATGGCCTTAATTCAGGATCGAATTCAAATAACGAACTGGTGTAAAAGCCTTCAATACCGTGCTTTTTCATCACTTCACTGCCCAGGGCCATGCGGTAAGCACCCACCAGTTTTTTCGCAGCGTTATCCCAAAGAAAAAGGTGATGGTAATGCTCATCGTAATGATCCAAATCGAAAGGAAGATTGCTGCCTTCACCAATTTTTCTGAACGTAAGTTCCCGCTGTCTGCCGATTTCGCGCATAATCGATGGAATTTCCGAATAGGTACAGAAAAACACTTCGTAATTTCCATTTCGGAACAACATTTTATCTTTCTTGTAAAGCCCGTTAATTTCCTGCTCTATATCCTCCTGCGGCGTCTCGTCGATGATATTCTGCACTACATTTTCTTCTTTGGTGAGCGGAAAATTAAGCTTCAGGTTGGGGAGTTTGAGTTGTTCTGCGATGGATTTTCTTTTCTCGTAATACGACTTCAGCATATAAATCTTCTTCTGCAGAAACTCACCCATTTCTTCAACCGAATCATGGTCTTCCAAAACCTTTACCGAAACAGGCTTTCCGATTCTGATGCGGATCGGCTTTTCTCTCTTATGCATCATTTCGGCCGGCAGAAGCAATGTCTGAAGATCGGGATGCACTTTGGCGAGCTGGTAAAAAAGACGGCTGTTTTTAGCATGAAAATACATAGGAACAACCGGAACCTTCGCCATCTTTATAAGTTTCAGCGCTGGTTTTTCCCAGGGTTTATCGAGAATTTCGCCGAACTCATTGTTTTTATTTGAAACTTCGCCCGCCGGGAAAATCCCTACACAGCCCCCATTTTCGAGATGTTTTAAGGTTTCGCGCATTCCGGTGGAACTGTTTCTTACTTCTTTTCTTGTACCGAAAGGGTTTACAGAAATTACAAAAGGTTCCATGGGTTCAATCTTTTCCAGCAGGAAATTTCCCATGATTTTAAAATCCGGCCGGATTTCCGTAAGGATTTTGGTCATCAGAATTCCGTCAATCGCGCCAAGCGGGTGATTGGATACTAAAATAAATGGACCGGTTTTCGGTATTTTAGCTAAATCTTCTTCGAAGACAATATATTTCAGTTGTCTTTCACGCACAAAAGAATCGAAAAAATCCTTTCCCTTTTTGTCCTTCAGAACATCGTACAATTTATTGACCTCATCAATCTTTGTAAGGCTCATGATGGCAGAAGCGACGGGATTTTTCAAAAATCCGATCCGGCTTAAACCCGACACTTTAATTAAATCACTCCTTGAAATAAGACTCATTGGTTATCAGTTTGTTACAACTTGTACTGTTTTTTTGGAAATCTGTTCCAGCAGAATATTTTTATTCTCGTAAAATTTATTAATATCCTCTAAATTAGCATTTCTTACGGTAAAAAGTGAAACATTTTTTACCATTTCGCTATCGTAGGCCATTTGCAGCTCCTTATTCAGCTCATCAATATGGTTATATTTATCTTCAAGGCAAAGCGCAAGGGAAATTGCAGAATTCTGCATGAGCGAAATTTTGATTTTGTATTTAGCAAGCAAGGCAAAAATCTGGCTTAAATGCTCTTCCGCAATAAATGAAAAATCGCGCGTCGCAATACGCATTAAATGTTGATTTTCTTTGAGAATATAAGATTCCTCGAAGCGGTTTTTATCTGTATTTCCAACTTTGGTTCCGGGTTTTGAAGGATCCAGAAAAGATTTTACATAAAATGGAATGTTCTTCTGCTGAAGGGGCTGCAGCGTTTTCGGGTGAATGACTGAAGCTCCGTAATAGGCCATTTCAATCGCTTCTTCGTAAGAAATATTAGACAGGAGCGAAACATTTTTGAATTTTCGTGGGTCGCCGGTCATTACTCCGGGAACATCTTTCCAGATCGTCATGGCTTCAGCATCCAAGCAGTACGCAAACACCGCGGCGGAATAATCGGAACCTTCTCTGCCCAGGGTCACCGTAAAATTATTACTTTCGGAACCGATGAATCCTTGCGTGACGTAAGATCTCTGCGGATTAAGAGCTGAAATATTTTTTTGTGTTTCTTCCCAGTCGATGTTACCTTCACGGTAACTGCTGTCGGTCTTAATATAATCTCTCGCGTCGAGCCACGTATTTTTAAACTGAATATCATTCAGGTATTCACTTAAAATTTTGGATGAAATCATTTCACCGCAGCTCACCACCTGATCATATACGAAATTATAGTTAGGTGACTTATTTCGTCGAAGAAAAGACTCTATATCATCAAAAAACAAAGAAATTTCAGCAAAAACCGGATGATTCTCCTGAAAAAGACCATTAGAAATATCTAAATGATTCTGTTTTACCTTTTCAATTTCTGCGTGGTAATCTTCCTTGGCAAAATAATATTCTACCACCTTTTCTAGTGCATTGGTCGTCTTTCCCATCGCCGAAACTACCAGCAGGCATTTTTCGAAGCCCTGAGATTCCAGAACAACTGCAACATTCTTCACACTTTCCGCATCCTTTACCGATGCACCACCGAATTTGAAAATTTTCATTTAATTATTTGGATATCAATAAATTATATTACAAAAACCATTTATTTTTTTCACAAAATAACAGCAGGTAAAATTATTAATTTACAGCGACATAAAAAAACGGAGCAACGCATTTGTAAATACATGGGAGAATTAAATTGCTGACGCATCAATATTGTCATTTATCACCCCAAAAAAGCAGGCAGAAGTCAAAGATTTTTCCGAAATTTGTAAAAATCCAAAAAGTAAAAAATGTCGGAAAAAAACTTTCAAACCCTGGGTGAATTTATCATTGATAAACAAGAAGATTTTCAGTATTCAACCGGTGAGTTTTCACGTCTCCTGAGTGCAATTCGTCTGGCTTCAAAAGTGGTAAACCGCGAGGTGAACAAAGCAGGAATTGCCAACATCATCGGAAAAGCAGGAAACGAAAACATTCAGGGTGAAGAGCAGCAGAAACTGGATGTACTGGCCAACGAGATTTTCATTGAAGCACTTTCTCAACGGGAAGTAGTGTGCGGAATCGCCTCGGAAGAAAGCGACGATTTTATTGAAATAAAAGCCAGTGCCAACGCCCATTTAAGTAAATATGTAGTGCTTATCGATCCTTTGGACGGATCTTCAAACATTGATGTAAATGTCTCTGTAGGAACTATTTTTTCGATTTACAGAAGAGTTACAGAGCCTGGAACACCGGTTACTTTAGAAGATTTCTTACAGAAAGGCGTAAATCAGGCAGCTGCAGGTTATGTAGTTTACGGCTCCTCAACCATGATCGTGTATACGACCGGAAACGGCGTAAACGGTTTTACACTCGACCCCAGTTTAGGTACGTATTACCTTTCCCACCCTTGCATGAAATTCCCTGAAACAGGAAAAATTTACTCCATCAACGAAGGAAACTATATTAAATTCCCACAAGGCGTTAAAAATTATATCAAATACTGCCAGCTCGAAGAAGGCGACCGACCTTATACCTCGCGTTATATCGGAAGTTTGGTTTCAGATTTTCACCGGAATATGATTAAAGGCGGAATTTACATTTACCCTTCTACCTCACAGTCGCCGAACGGAAAACTGAGATTACTCTACGAATGTAATCCTATGGCATTTCTGGCAGAACAGGCAGGCGGAAAATGCACCGACGGATTCCAGAGAATCCTTGAAATTGAACCTACCGAACTTCACCAGCGGGTTCCGTTCTTCTGCGGAAGTCTGACAATGGTGGAAAAAGCGGAAGAATTCATGAAAATGGCTGCGGAATAAATTTATTCTAAAAATAGAACTTTGACGGCAACTTATACACCCTACACGCTTCACTTCAAACGTCCGGGCGGCACTTCGCGTGGCGTTCTGAATACAAAGGAAACTTTTTTGTTGAATATTACTCAAAACGGGAAAACCGGAACTGGCGAATGTGGGCTTTTCCGTGGGTTGAGTTATGATGATGTTCCGGAATATGAAGAAAAACTCCAGTGGCTCTGCGAAAACATCAATGTTGACCGTGATGTACTGAAAGAGGAACTGAAACATTTTCCGTCGATCTGGTTCGGGTTTGAACAGGCAATTTTAAACCTGGAACATGGAGACGACCTCTATTTCCCCAGCGATTTCACCGCAGGAAAATCATTCATAAAAATCAACGGATTAATATGGATGGGCGATTCGGCGTTTATGGAAGACCAGATTGAGGAAAAATTAGCCTCCGGGTTTGATTGCCTGAAACTGAAAATCGGTACCGACTGGAATTCCGAGAAAAGAATCCTTCAGGAACTGAGAAAAAAATTCCCGGCGAATCAACTTGAACTGAGAGTTGACGCGAACGGCGGATTCAGCTTTAATGAAGCCAAAACTGTCCTGGAGGAACTTTACGAACTGCAGATTCATTCGATTGAGCAGCCAATTAAAGTAGGAAACCGGAAAGAAATGTACCAACTTTGTACAGGCACAAAAACTCCGATAGCCCTCGACGAAGAACTAATTGGCATTGTAGATTATTCAGAAAAAAAGAAACTTCTGGAAGAAATACGTCCACAATACATCATCCTGAAACCTTCTTTAGTCGGAGGTTTTTCAGGAAGCAACGACTGGATTTCGCTTGCTGAAAGCCTTGGAATCGGCTGGTGGATCACTTCTGCACTGGAAAGCAATATCGGCCTGAATGCCATCGCACAATATACCTTTACCAAAAACCCTAAAATCCCACAGGGATTGGGAACAGGAGGACTGTTCACAAACAATTTTGAAACCAGACTGGACCTTTCCGGCGATCGCCTTTCCATAAAAAAAGTCTGAAATTGCTTTCAGACTTTTGAAATTTAATCCCCCACAGATTAAATTACGTTTTCTATAAAAATGTTTTTTTTCAGATTATGCACCATACGTGCAAATTTCTTTTTAATCGTTTTCATAGAAGTAAAAAATTAAGTGTTAATGAATGATGTTTTCCGTACAGCCATTATTATACCAAAAACACCCTCGGAAAATTTTTTTTTTAGATTTCACCGATATTTTTTTTAACCTTTGTTGTAATTAATTCATCTAAAGCAACTTTCGCAAAAACATTTTCCAATTTATTGTTTTTACTACAAACGATGAGAGAAGCAGGAATTTCCGTATTGGCTACAAAATACAGCATAGCACATCGAATTAAGACCTGTATTCGCAGGCCAAAAGATGGGGTTAATAAAAGTAGTTCCTTTTTTTAGCAATTATCCGTAAATTTGCGTTCTACAAAGAATAGACAATGGAAGAAGAAAAAAAATCACTCAATTTTATTGAGCAAATTATAGAAGACGATTTAGCGAACGGGTTCCCGAAGGACAAACTTCGCTTCCGTTTCCCGCCGGAACCTAACGGCTACCTGCATATCGGCCACACAAAAGCCATCTGCATTAATTTTGGGTTGGGCGAAAAATACGGTGCACCTGTAAATCTTCGTTTTGATGATACCAATCCGGAAAAAGAAGAGCAGGAGTTCGTTGATTCCATTAAAGCAGATATCGACTGGCTCGGTTTTAAATATGACAAAGAACTTTATGCTTCAGATTATTTTGAAACGCTTTATGAATGGGCAGTTCAAATGATTAAAGACGGGAAAGCCTATGTTGATGAGCAGTCGTCAGAAGAAATTACGGCCCAAAGAAAAAATCCATTTGAAGACGGAATCGATTCTCCTTTCAGAAACCGACCTGTAGAGGAAAGTCTTGAACTTTTCGAAAAAATGAAAAACGGCGAATTCGAAGAAGGATCTATGTCACTGCGTGCAAAAATCGACATGAAATCACCGAACATGAACATGCGTGATCCGGTGATGTACAGAATTTTGAAAAGACCGCACCACAGAACCGGCGAAAAGTGGAAAATCTATCCAATGTACGACTGGGCTCACGGCGAATCCGATTATATCGAACAGATTTCTCACTCCTTATGTTCGCTGGAATTCGAAAACCACCGTCCGCTTTACGACTGGTATCTGGATCAGGTTTATGACGAAAACCTGGTAAGAAACAAACAGCGCGAATTCGCAAGAATGAATGTTTCTTACATGATTACCTCCAAAAGAAAATTACAGCGCTTGGTTGCAGAAAAAGTGGTTACCGGCTGGGACGATCCAAGAATGCCGACCATTTCAGGGATGCGCAGATTAGGTTATACGCCCAAAGCCATCAAAAAATTTATTGAAAGAGTAGGTGTTGCCAAAAGAGAGAATTTAATCGACATTCAGCTGCTGGAATTTTTCGTGAGAGAAGATTTAAATAAAATTTCAACACGCGTAATGGCCGTAGTAGATCCGGTAAAATTGGTGATTGAGAATTATCCGCAAGATGCTGAAGAATGGCTGGAAACAGAAAATAATCCTGAAGACGAAAACGCTGGTACCAGAGAAATACCTTTTTCCAGAGAACTCTATATTGAAAGAGAAGATTTCAAGGAAGAAGCGGGAAATAAATTTTTCCGTCTGAAACTGGGCGGCGAAGTACGACTGAAATCTGCTTATATCATCAAAGCTGAACGTGTTGAAAAGGATGAAAACGGAGAAATCACCACCATTTACGCAACTTATGACCCCAAAAGTAAATCCGGAAGCGGAACCGAAGAAAGTCTAAGGAAGGTGAAAGGCACGCTGCACTGGGTTTCAGCAAAACACGCTTTGCCGGTGGAAGTGAGAATTTACGACAGACTTTTCACTACCCCGCAGCCGGATGCTGAAAAAGAAGCAGACTTCATGGACTTCATCAATCCTGAAAGCTTGAAAACCGTTCAGGGATTTGCAGAACCTAGTCTGGAGAATGCGGAAATCGGCCAGCCTTATCAGTTCCAGAGAATCGGATATTTTACAAAAGACAGAGATTCCACACCGGAAAAGCTGGTTTTTAACCGAACTGTAACCCTGAAAGACGGCTATAAACCGGAATAATTGATAAAAACCCCTTCTTCACCGGAGGGGTTTTTATATTTCAGAATATCAGTAAAAGTTTTTTCCCGTTATATATTATATTTATATTCGCATCACATTTTAATTTCATGAAAAAATTATTTTCTCTACTTATAGTATTTATTTCTCTGTCCGTATTTTCTCAGGAAAGCATAAATTTCGAAAAAGGCACATTCAAAGAAATTCTGGCAAAAGCAAAAAAAGAAAAAAAGCTTGTATTTATGGATGCTTTTGCAGTGTGGTGTGGCCCCTGCAAATTAATGGAAAAAAATATTTTCCCTTTAGCTTCGGTTAAGGAATATTATAACGCTAACTTTATCAATGCCCGGTTCGATATGGAAAAAGGTGAAGGACGCGAAATTGCAGCAAAATACGGAGTCCGGTCCTACCCTTCATTCCTTTTTATGAATGGTGATGGTGAAGTGGTGATGAACAGTTACGGTTACATGGGTGAACAAGCCTTTCTTGCGATGGCCAAGGAGGCCAATAATCCGAAATTCCGCACCGCATCCAATAAAGAACTTTTCGAAAAAGGCGAATCCGATCCGGAATTTTTACTCAATATGATGAGGCTTTATGCAGACAGCGATTATGAACTGGCAAAAAAAGTTTCCGAAAGATACTTCAATGTAAAGAAAAATGAATCTTTTACTAAAGACGAAGTTGGGCTTCTTCTCTATTTCACCAAATCGACAACTGATCCAAATTATCAGATTTTCACAGCAAAAAAGAATGAAATTGCAGCACTGATGTCTGAAGAGATCTATAACCAGTTCGATACAAATATTAAAATTTCTAAAGTATTGGAAAATTCGCTGGACCAGAAAACGGGAATCATCAATGACGATTATTTCTACAAAAACGCAATCCCACTGGTTGGAAAAGACGAAGCAGAAACCGCATTGAACCGCATGAAAGTGATTCTTTATCCCAACCTGGGAAACTTTACAGAATATGAAAAAGCTGCTTTGAAATACTACAGTAACGCCGATAATTTTGATCCTGAAGAACTGCTGAAAGCGGCCTGGATCTTCAGCGAACACGTTTCGAATCCCTCTTCCCTGAAAAAAGCTGAAGAATGGGCAGAAAAATCGGTAATGCGGTCTGAAAACCCTGAGAACACCTACATTTTGGCAAAACTTTATTCCAAGACAGGCAAGAAAGACAATGCGAAATCCTACGCCGAGATTTCAAAGAAATTGGCTGAAAGCCAGGGAAAAGATGCCACACTCGCTGATAAATTATTACAAAATTTAAAATAAGCGTTGCTTTGAAAAAACTTTTACTTCTTTTTGCCTTTGCAGCTCTTTCTTTCAGCAATGCACAGCAGACGGATACGCTCCAAAAAAAACTTTACGTTAAAGCTAATGCCCTCTTTTTGCCGGTGGGTGTATTAAACGCAGGACTCGAATACCAGTTAAATAACAAGATGACCGTTCAGGGCGACATATTTATTTCACCTTGGAAATCTTTCGCAGGTAAATATGCTCAGGTTTATATGGCCGGCCTGGATGGACGGTATTATTTTAAAGAAGCTTTTAAGCACTGGTACGTGGGAGGCAACTTTTCGTTTGCGCGGTATAAAATGCAGAAATGGAATTACTGGAAGGATCTTCCCTCACAGTATTCACCGGAATCACCGATTTACAATCTGTCTGATCTCTATCAGGATGGCTTTTCTTTTTTTCTCGGCGCAGTTGTAGGATACCAGTTTAAACTGAATGAAAACTGGAATATGGATCTTTATCTCGGTGGCGGAACAGCGCAAAGCTATTATAAAGGATTTCATAAAAAATTGGGAGTCCGCTATGATACAAACCCCGACCGCATTTACAACCAAAGCGGCGAATGGATTCCCTATCGCGGTGGAATAATGATCTCTTATCAACTCAAATAATGGATATAAAAAGTAAAAAATTCATGGTGGTTGCCGTAATCACCTTTCTGATTCTCTTTCTGATGAATTATATCGGAAACGACATGCCCGACAGACTCGAACGCGCACTGATGACCGCTGTGGCTGGCGTGGTAGGGCTCACCATTGGGATGTGGTTTGTTTATAAAAATTCCAAGGACGACACCCATCACGATTTTGATTAAAAATTTCAGCATGCAGACAGATCAGAAAGATCTGTTTTTTTTGTTCTAAGCAATCATGTTTCCTTCTTCCGTTCAAAAAAATTATCTTTGCACCATGATAAAAATAGGGAATATTGAACTTCCGGAATTCCCTCTTCTGCTCGCCCCGATGGAAGATGTTTCGGATCCGCCCTTTCGCAGGCTGTGCAAAATGCACGGCGCAGACATGATGTATTCGGAATTCATTTCTTCTGAAGGCCTTATCCGCGATGCGATGAAAAGCAAAAAGAAACTGGATATTTTCGATTACGAAAGACCCGTAGGAATCCAGATTTTTGGTGGCGACGAAGAAGCGATGGCGCTTTCCGCAAAGATTGTAGAAGCCGTAAATCCGGATTTGGTAGACATCAATTTCGGCTGCCCTGTAAAAAAAGTGGTTTGTAAAGGTGCCGGTGCCGGTGTTTTAAAAGATATCGACCTGATGATTCGGCTTACAAAAGCGGTGGTAAATTCTACCCATCTACCTGTTACCGTAAAAACCCGTTTGGGCTGGGACACCGAGACCATCAACATCATGGAAGTTGCAGAACGCCTGCAGGATGTCGGCATCAAAGCATTAACCATTCACGCGAGAACGCGTTCCCAAATGTATAAAGGCGAAGCCGATTGGGATTATATTTCGAAAGTGAAAAACAATCCGAATATTGAAATCCCTATTTTCGGGAACGGTGATGTGGATTCTCCCGAAAAGGCTTTAGAATACAGAGAGAAATATGATTGCGACGGTATTATGATTGGACGTGGTGCCATCGGCTATCCATGGATTTTCAATGAGATTAAACATTTCTTTGAAACAGGTGAAAAATTACCG
>NZ_DAMBHK010000077.1:0-9881 GCF_032060305.1 Kaistella sp.
ATTTTTAGGTTTTGGATCGATCTGCCGATTTCAGTTGGTGTGGTAGGCGGTTTGACGAATCTTCATCCGCTCGTGAAATTTTCTTTGGCACTTTTAGGAAAACCTTCTGCGCAGGAATTGATGAGTATTTTGGCGGTTTCCGGATTGGCTCAGAATTTTGCTGCCCTGCGATCGTTGGTGACTACAGGAATCCAAAAAGGACATATGAAAATGCATCTTCTGAATATCTTGAATCAGTTGGGCGCAACGGAGGAAGAGAAAAATCACTTTGTGAACTATTTTAAAGACAAAACCGTTTCGCATCACGAAGTCATCAATGAATTTAATCATTTAAGAAATAAATAATACAGAGATGTTTCAGCTATTTTTAGGGTTTTTGCTATTCATTTTCGGCATATTTCTGAAACTTACGAAAGAGCAAGGATTTGCCAAATCAAAGCGGTTTTGGTGGATGTTTGTTTTAATTGGTATCTTGTCCATGGTGGCACAAATCTTTATCATGAATCAAAAAGGAGAATTATAATATGAAGACATTTACATTGGTTGTTGGCGCGGTTTACGGGCTGTTTTCCGTTATTTTAGGTGCTTTCGGTGCGCATGCATTAAAGAAGATTTTATCGGTGGAGAAACTCACCAGTTTTGAAACCGGGGTTCGTTATCAGATGTATTCTGCATTGTTTTTACTGATTGTTGGATATATTCTGAAATTCGAAACACCAACAGAAAAATGGATCTCTATATTAATGATTGCCGGAACATTCATTTTTTCATTCAGTATTTATCTGCTGGCGTTTAATGGAATAAACGGTTTAAACTTTAAGTTTTTAGGACCCATTACACCACTTGGCGGACTGATGATGATTGTTTCATGGGCGATGCTGATTTTTTATTTTTTGAAGAATAAAATTTAATTATGAAGCTGAAACTCGCCATTATTAGCGTGCTGTTGTTTGGAGTTTTTTCTGCACAGCAAATGAAAGAATATAAAGTAGGTAATCCAATAAAAATTGCAGTGCCTTCCACTTACGTAAAAAGCTATGACCTGAATGATTTCGCACTTGCACAATTTACCAATGCGGTGAATGATAAATACGTAGTCATTATTCAGACTGAAAAGGAGCATCTGACTTCGCTTCAGGTTGCGTTTGCAGATATTGCAGAAGCAGGCGAATATTATGCAAAGTCTTTGCTTGATGGATTAGCTGAAAGTGCAAAGAGAACAGTTTCCGCACCAAGAAAGTTGAAAATCGACAATAAAGATGCAGTGGAGCTGTTAGTGCAAGGTACATTAACCGATGGTACAGATCAAACTGAGGCCGATCTTTTTTATCATCTCACAATTGTGGAAACGCCCGCACATTATTATCAAATCATTTCATGGAGTGAATTAAAGGATCGCAACAGGAATCTTAATGAGTTTATGAATATTGCGAATTCTTTTGTGGAATTATAATGAAATTTTATGTTCTTTTTCATCGCAGGAAACACCAATAAATTAGTCGGTCAGGAAACTAGAAAAATCAACAAGAACGGTTTTATGGTAAATGCTGAGATTAAAGTTTTCAGAAATTATATCACCCTGTTTTTCATCCCGCTTATTCCTTTAGGCAAAAAGTACAGTATTTATATTCCGCATACGGATGAATATTACGAAACGAATTATTTTTCGAAAATGCCAGATCATTATTTAGAAATCTGCAAGGAAATTGGCAGAAAATATTAAAAATGAGCAAAGCAAGAATCGCATTATTCGTAGGAATTTTATGCATTTCCATATTTCCCGTGATCGTTCGCATGAACCTTACTTCAGGACTTATTTCAGCATTTTACCGCATGGCAATTGCATCGGTTATTCTTTTCCCTATCGCACTTTACAAAGGGAAACTTGGTTTAAAAAACTTTAAGTTGATGTTCCTTACGGCGGTATGCGGAGTACTTTTCGCCTCAGATATTGCCGTGTGGAATATCTCGATTCAGCACTCATCAGCAACCCAGGCTACGCTGCTCACGAATCTTTCACCGATTTGGGTGGGCGTTTTTTCCTTTGTATTTCTGAATTACCGACCGCGGAAAAGCTTTTGGCTTGGAACATTCATCGCTTTATTGGGAATGATGGTTTTCGTTGGTATTGACACGATTGTGGAAATGAATTTAGACGCCGCTTTTTTCCTCGGAATGTTATCGGGATTGCTTTACGCTTTATATATTTTAGTAAGCAAAACGGTTTTGGAAAAGGTTGAAGTGATTACTTTTATTACGTACAGCATGATTTTCTCCACCGTTTTTCTCTTTGTCGTAAATGTTGCTTTCGGCGAGGATTTTGTCGGGTTTTCAAATGAAGCGTGGATTTCACTTTTGGTGCAGGGGATTGTATGCCAGTTAATTGCGTGGCTTCTCATCAGTTATGCGACCCAGAATATGCGGGCAACACGGGTTTCTCTCAGCCTTCTCAGTCAGGCTATTTTTGCCGCTCTTTTAGCTGCAGTTTTCATTGGTGAGAAGATTACGCCGGTTCAAATGCTGGGAAGTATTATTATCCTGGCAGGAATCGCCACAACCTTTTATGAAAAAACAAAACCGAAAACGGTGTAAGAGTAAATTTTAAAACGGTTTTAAAATAAAAATTTGCTCAGGTTCAATCATTATCTTCTCAAATTTTCTTAAATTTGTAAATCTTTTAAAAAAATAAAAATCTAATTAAAATATTATGAATCTTCACGAATACCAATCTAAAGAGATTTTGGCAAAGTACGGAGTAAACATCCAGAGAGGTTTTGTCGCAAACAATGTTGAGGAAGCAGTAGATGCAGCAAATAAATTAAAAGAACTGAACGGAAACGAAGGCTGGGTAGTAAAAGCTCAGGTTCATGCTGGTGGTCGTGGAAAAGGCGGAGGCGTAAAATTCTCCCCGAACATTGAAAAACTCAAAGAAAACGCAGGAAACATCATCGGAATGCAGCTGGTAACTCCACAAACATCTGCTGAAGGTAAAAAAGTGAACTTCGTTTTGGTTGCTGAAGATGTGTACTATCCGGGAGAAACTGAAACTAAAGAATTTTATGTTTCTATCCTTTTAGACAGAGCTCAGGGGAAAAATATGATCGTGTATTCTACCGAAGGTGGGATGGATATTGAGCACGTTGCAGAAGTAACACCTCATTTAATTCATAACGAAGTAATTGATCCTGCTGTTGGGCTTCAGGGCTTCCAGGCAAGAAAAATCGCGTTCAACTTAGGTTTGAGTGGAGATGCTTTCAAAGATTTTACAAAATTCATCACCAATTTATATAACGCTTACGTAGGAATCGACGCTTCTCTTTTCGAAATCAACCCGGTTCTGAAAACTTCAGACAATAAAATTATCGCGGTAGATGCTAAAGTTTCTTTGGATGACAACGCACTGTTCCGTCACAAAGATTTGGCAGCATTAAGAGATACAAGAGAAGAAGATCCTACAGATGTAGAAGCTGGCGAAGCTGGTCTTAACTTCGTGAAACTTGATGGCGACGTTGCCTGTATGGTAAACGGAGCTGGTTTGGCGATGGCTACGATGGATATCATTAAACTTTCAGGCGGTAACCCTGCAAACTTCCTGGATGTTGGTGGAACTGCTGATGCAGAAAGAGTTCAGAAAGCTTTCGGAATCATCCTTAAAGATCCTAACGTAAAAGCAATCCTGATCAATATTTTCGGTGGTATCGTACGTTGCGATCGTGTTGCACAGGGTGTTGTAGATGCATATAAAGCAATGGGAAGCCTTCCTGTTCCTTTAATCGTGCGTCTTCAGGGAACCAACGCAATCGAAGCAAAACAACTGATCGACAATTCAGGTTTGCCTGTGCATTCAGCAATTACATTGCAGGAAGCAGCAGATAAAGTAAAAGAAGTTTTAGGTCACTAAGATTTTCAGATAAATAAAAAATCCGTTCAGTTAATTTTGAACGGATTTTTTTGTTTTTAGGAGCCGGGAACCTGCTTTCCACTGTATCTTTTTTGTCATTGCGAACAAGGTGAAGAAACCTGTCGGAAAATTCGGACGCGCAATGTCAAAAAAGGATGCCGTTTCAATCAGGGCTAAGGGTTTCGGGATTCAACAAAATTATTCCTGAACCGAATTTCCGGTCTCAATCTGGGTCTGTGTCGCAAGCTGAATTCCGTTGTCATCCAATTTTTTCTTGATCCTTAAAAGTGCCTCACTCCGCACATGCGCTATCTTTTCGCCCGTTTTCATCTGAAATCTTGCTTCAAGATAGAAAATTCCGAGACTTTGTTTCAGGAAAATAACTTCGGCGTTGTCTTTGTTTTCTGCAAAATCAAAAGTGTGAATTTCGTCCACAATCACTTTTTTAGCTTTCTCTAAATCTTCATTGTTGGGAATTTCAAGATCAATAAAAACTTTTCTGTGCGAAGAAGCCGAATAATTGATAAACGGTGCACTGAAAATCAGCTGATTTGGGATATAAACCTTCTTTCCTTCATCGGTGATAACTTTAGTCGTAAGAAATCCAATGGTCTCTACCGTCCCTGATATTCCTTTAATCGAAACATAATCGCCCACCGCAAAAGCTTTGTCAATACCAATCAGCATCCCCGAAAACATCGATGACACCAAATCCTTTAAAGCCACACCCGCAATCACCCCGGCAACGCCCAAACTTCCCAAGAACTTCAGCACAAAACCACCAAGTCCCATAATCTCAAAGGCAATAAATGCGGCCATGAGAACGATAAGGAATTTAAAAATCCCGATTAACGTGACGATAGATTTATTTTTGCTCTTGGGAAAAAAACGGTGAAAAACCTTTACAGCCAATTTGCTCAGGTAAGAACTCATGAGCAGGATGAGGGTAAAAACAATAAGTCCTACAACGATATTGGGGGTGACCTGTGCAAATTTCAGGTACCATCTTTCGAGTACATTATAAACAATGTCTACATATTTTAACTGGGTAACTTCTTCCATTTTCAAATATATTCAAATTTAAGAGATTTCAGCAAGCAATAATCTTACCACATAAACATAATTGCAGACTTGATTTTTCATTATCTTTGTCGCCCACAAGAAGAACGGCCTGTTGATTCCAATTTAATTTGGGGTAGGAAAGTCCGGACACCACAGAGCTGCAAAGCGGGTAACACCCGTCGGTCGCAAGATCAGGACCAGTGCAACAGAAAGGATGTATATTAATTTATAGTGAAATCAGGTAAACTCTTTGCGGTGCAATGTTAAGTATATCGGATTTTTTTCAGCAATGAAAAATAGGAGTTGCTCGCTCCAAAAACCGAGGGGTAAACAGCTAAAGCTATGCAGTAATGCATAGCGCAGATAAATAACAGGCATTTTCGCTTCGGCGAATCTACAGAATCCGGCTTACAGTTTTTCTTGTGGTTTTTAATGAGACAGAAAAAGCAGAAATTTAGGTTTCTGCTTTTTTGGTTTTATTAATGAATACTTTCATTGAAATAATCACGATCGCAAGTCCCGAAAGGGTGATGAGCCAATACAACAAACTGAATTTTATTTCCTGAAAATACGTGGGAATTGTATTGTTATAAAAGGCAAATATTGATACGATTACATTATTAAGAAAATGAGCAACGATGGGATAAATAATATTTTTGCTTTGATAAAATATTACTGATAGAAAGATGCCCCAAACGAAGGTTGGCAAAAGATTGCTAAGATCCTGAAAATGAATTATTGAAAAGCAGAAACTTGAAACAAGTATAGCTTTTAAGAGAGAGTTTTTCTGCAGCAATTGCATGAAAATAAACTTTCGGAAAACAATTTCTTCAATAATTGGTGCAGCTATAATTGAGGAAAATAAATAAAAGTAAGCAGATCTATTGAACTCAGAAATTTTTTGAGTACTCTTTATGACCGTAAAGTTGTGATTAAAAATGTAATTGTATCCATTAATAAAAATCTTATTGAACAGTATTATTCCTACTACAATAAAGAAAATTAAGAAGACTGATGAAAAGTGTACAGTCCGAATTTTGTTGGTTTCTATCAGTGGGGATTTAATGAATAATCGGTAATAGATATAAAAAGATAGTAAATTTAGGCTTGTGGAAATAATTTCGACTGGTACTAGATGTTTTTCAGCGGTCAAGTCAAAAACCTCAATCAGTAAAATGGGGATTATTTGAAATATCTCTAAAATAACAACGAAAGAAACTGTTACAAAAATCGCTCTCCAAATCGTCATCTCTATTCGTTTTCCAGTTGTTTTCTCGCCTCAGCCAACCCTTTTTGGTCTTCTTCAGAAAGTTTCGGGAATTTCAGTTTCATTCCTTCCAAAGCATCAATGATGATCTGAATCGCGGCAACTCTGGCAAACCATTTATCATCACCGGGAATGACAAACCACGGCGCATGATCTTTCGAAGTTTCGTTGATGGCGCGTTCGTAAGCCTTCATATATTCGTCCCAAAGGGCGCGTTCGGGCAAATCTCCCATGGAGAATTTCCAGTTTTTGTCCTGCTCATCAATACGGTCGAGAAATCTTTTTTTCTGTTCTTCTTTAGAAATATGAAGGAAAATTTTTATTACGGTAGTGCCGTTTTCGGAGAGGTGTTTTTCAAAATTTCTGATGCTTTCGTAGCGTTCTTCCCAGAATTTATCATCAAAATCGGAAACGGAATCCCAAACTTTTTCATTCAGGTTATATTCCGGATGAACTTTGCAAACCAAAACACTTTCGTAATGACTCCTGTTGAAAATTCCGATCTTTCCTTTCTCAGGAAGAGCGAGGTAATGTCTCCATAAAAAATCATGAGAATATTCCTTCGAACTTGGCGTTTTAAAACTGTGTACTTCGCAGCCTTGCGGATTTACGCCGCCGAAAACATGCTCGATCAGGGAATCTTTTCCGGCTGCATCCATCGCTTGTAGTACGACTAATAAAGATTTTCCGGAATCTGCATACAACCTTTCCTGTAGTTCGCGGAGCTTTATTTTTTCGTCCAAGAGCATTTTTTTGCCTGCTTCCTTATCTAAATCGCCTTTGTATTTGGTGGCTAATTCTTTTATTGAAATTTTCCCTTTGGCGATAAAGTTATCGCTGAAATCTAAATCCATATCTGTTATTTTCCTTAAAAATAAAAAAATCACTCCAGTAACGAAGTGATTTTATGATTTAATTTGATGAACTTGCTTATTTCGCAGCTTTCTTTACGTTTTTCTTAGCTTGTGCAGGTGCAGCTTTTGCAGATAATTCTGCGGCAGGTGCTGCTACCGCTACAGCCTCTGCGGCAGCGTTGCCGTCTACAGTTCCTTTAATGGTAATTACTGATCTGCTGTTTTCCGGGTCATTAGAATATACCTCGATAATCTTTGTGAAAGGTCCTACGATTGTTGTGTTATAACCCACTTTAATTTGTGCGGTTTTGCCCGGCATAATCGGGTCTTGGCTCCATTCCGGTGTAGTGCATCCGCAAGATGCCTGTACTCTGGAAATAATAAGTGGTTTGTCGCCCGTGTTTTTTACCGTAAACATTCTGTGTCCGTCAGCGCCGGTCTTTACAGTGCCGTAATCATATGTTGTTTTATCAAAAGAAATTGATTGTGCTGAAGCCATTGCGAATGATGCGGTTAAAAACAAACCTGCAAATAATTTTTTCATATTTTTAAATGTTATATTGATTTATTGATAAATATTGAAGGACAAAGTTAAAAATTATTTCAATACCTGAATAATTTTTTTTTATTTGCCTATTTTTGCACCTATTAAGATAAACAAAGATCCTATGCAGATTTCAGAGAAATATAACCCGCAGGAAACAGAAAATAAATGGTACAGTTACTGGCTCGAAAATAATTATTTCCATTCGGAACCGAATGATAAACCGCCGTACACGATTGTGATCCCGCCGCCAAACGTAACGGGAATCCTTCACATGGGTCACATGCTGAACAATACCATTCAGGATGTGTTGGTAAGACGTGCCAGAATGCAGGGTTTCAACGCATGCTGGGTTCCAGGAACCGACCACGCATCGATCGCGACAGAAGCAAAAGTTGTGGCAAAACTGAAAGCTGAAGGAATCAATAAATCTGATATCACTAGAGAGGAATTCTTGAAACACGCCTGGGACTGGACAGACAAATATGGCGGAACCATCCTCGAGCAGCTGAAAAAACTGGGTTGTTCCTGCGACTGGGAACGTACGCGTTTTACGATGGAGCCTAAGCTTTCTCAGCAGGTCATCAAATCTTTCGTGGATTTGTATAATAAAGGTTTAATTTACCGTGGATACCGCATGGTGAACTGGGATCCGGAAGCAAAAACAAATATTTCCGACGAGGAAGTAATCTTTAAGGAACAGAACGGGAAGCTTTACTATTTAAAATATAAAATTGAGGGAACTGAAGATTTCCTTTCGGTAGCAACAACGCGCCCGGAAACTATTTTCGGCGATACCGCAGTCTGCATCAATCCAAATGATGAAAGATATGCGCACTTAAGAGGCAAGAACGTAATTGTTCCTATCGCAAATCGCGTAATTCCCGTTATCGAGGATGACTATGTAGATATCGAATTCGGAACCGGAGCTTTGAAAATTACTCCTGCCCACGATACCAACGATTACGAAATCGGAAAACGTCACAACCTGGCCATGATCGATTCTTTGGATGATGACGCAAATTTAAACGCTCACGGACTTCACTACGCAGGAAAAAACCGTTTCGAAGTAAGAAAAGCCATCGCGAAAGAACTTGAAGAAAAAGGACTTTTGCTGAAAGCTGAAGATTATGTGAATAAAGTGGGAACTTCAGAGAGAACCGGTGCGGTGATCGAACCGAAAGTTTCCGTTCAGTGGTTTCTGAAAATGTCGGAAATCGCCAAGCCTGCGTTGGATGTGGTAATGAATGATGAAATTAAATTCCACCCAGAAAAATTCAAAAATACCTACAAACACTGGATGGAAAACATCCGCGACTGGAATATTTCCCGCCAGCTTTGGTGGGGACAGCAGATTCCTGCATATTTTTATGGTGAAGGAGAAAACGATTTCGTCGTTGCCGAAACCATTGAAGAAGCGCTGGAGTTGGCGAAGCAGAAATCCCAAAATTCAGATTTAAAAATTTCAGATTTAAAGCAGGACGAAGATGCCCTCGACACGTGGTTCTCTTCTTGGCTGTGGCCAATTTCCGTTTTCGACGGAATGTTGGATACCGAAAATAAAGAAATCGACTATTATTACCCAACTTCCGATTTGGTAACCGGTCCGGATATTATTTTCTTCTGGGTTGCCCGTATGATTATGGCCGGATTGGAATACAGAAACGAAGTTCCTTTCAAAAATGTTTATTTTACAGGTATCGTACGCGATAAGCAGCGCCGGAAAATGTCGAAATCACTTGGCAATTCACCGGATCCAATTGAACTCATCGAAAAATATGGCGCCGACGGAGTTCGCGTAGGAATTTTATTGAGTTCCGCAGCTGGAAACGACTTGCTTTTCGATGAAGAATTGATGCTTCAGGGCCGTAATTTCGCTACCAAAATCTGGAATGCCTATAAACTCACACAAGGCTGGTCGAAAGACGAAAACATTAAAGCCAACGAATCCGACAGACAGGCGATCGAGTGGTTCGGGAACCAAATGGATAAAACCATTGCCGAAATTGCCGACCAGTTTGAGAAATTCAGAATTTCAGATGCTTTACATTTTGTTTATAAATTGATCTGGGACGATTTCTGTGCCTGGTATCTGGAGGCAGTGAAACCTGCTTTCGGTCAGCCGATTTCTACGGAAGTTTATGACCAGACCATCGCTTATTTCGAGGAGTTAATGAAATTGTTGCATCCTTTCATGCCGTTTTTATCTGAGGAATTATGGCAGAATATTGCAGAACGTTCACCCGAAAATGC
>NZ_DAMBHK010000078.1:0-1718 GCF_032060305.1 Kaistella sp.
AAAATCCGGAAACCGGGGACAACGGTGTGGTAATTTTCAGGTTTCCGGGATTTGTTTTTGTTGGTTTACTGGTGGTCTTCTTCAAGACTTTTATTTTTGGTTTTAAGGTAAAGCGTACCAATTACCAGACATACTGCCGCTACAATGATCGGGTACCAAAGTCCCTCAAGATACCATTCGGCGTGCCCTGCATCTTTGCCCGAAGTCACCAGATAAGTAGCTACTGCCGGCAGCAGACCGCCAAATATTCCGTTACCGATGTGATAGGGCAGTGACATGGAGGTGTAGCGAATGCGGATTGGGAACATTTCTACCAGAAAAGCGGCGATTGGGCCGTAAACCATCGTTACGAAAACCACCTGCACAAATACCAGAAATATCAGTAGCCACCGCGTATCCGGATTTACCGTAATGCTTTCTTTAATCAGTGGTGCTTCCGCTTTTCCGTTGGTCATCACCGGTCCTGCTGCAGCCCAGTGCACAATACTGTCGCGTTTCAGCAAAGTTCCGTCTGTAAATGTTTTTTCTGTGTGGAAACTGATAAGGCTGTCTCCTGCAATTTTTTCATGGGCTTTGGCGGTTCTTTTTTCCACAAGACCTTTTTCTGCCAGTACTTTGTCTTCAATATTTACAGCGGTGTACATGGTTTTGTAAATGGGTCTGTAAGCAATAATGGCGATCAACATCCCAATCATCATGATGGGTTTTCTGCCGACTTTGTCGGAGAGCCAACCGAACAGAATAAATAGAGGAGTTCCCAGGAACAGCGCCAGAGCCATCATGGAATCCACCTGTGCAGAATCTATATTCATCACTTTTTGCATGAAACTCATGGCGTAAAACTGTCCGGTGTACCAAATTACACCCTGTCCCATTACCGCTCCGAAAAGAGCAAGAAGCACGAACTTGAAATTCAGCTTATTACCGAAGCTTTCTTTCAGAGGGTTGGTTGAGGTTTTTCCTTCTTTTTTTGCCTGCGCAAACAAAGGTGATTCCTTCATATTTCTTCGGATGACGTAAGAAACCCCGACCATCAGAATTGAAATCCAGAACGGTATTCTCCAGCCCCAACTGTCGAATTCGTCAGGAGTTAGCGAGGTTTTGGTTACCAGAATAACAATGAGTGAGATAAACAGACCTGCGGTAGCGGTGGTCTGTATCCATGAAGTCCAATAACCACGGCGATGAGGCTGCGAATATTCAGCGACGTAGGTTGCGGCGCCACCGTATTCTCCACCAAGAGCAAGTCCCTGTAAAAGTCTCAGAATTAACACCAAAACAGGCGCGGCATAACCAATGGTTTCGAAACTCGGTACACATCCGATAAGAAAGGTGGAGAAACCCATGATCAGCAGCGTTACCAGGAAAGTGTATTTTCTTCCGATAATGTCTCCAAGTCTGCCGAAAAACAGCGCGCCAAAAGGTCTTACCACAAATCCTGCCGCGAAGGTGGCTAGGGTAGAAAGAAATGCTGCGGTTGGATTATCTGCCGGAAAGAATTTGGTGGCGAGAACTACCGCCAAACTCCCGAAAATGTAGAAATCGTACCATTCGATGAGCGTTCCCAAAGACGACGCCATGATTACACCCCAGATTGTTTTATTCTTTTTTTTCTCCGCAACATACGCGTCATGCTCATGCTGACTTTTAAATTTTTTGCTCATAATTATATTTGGTTTTTGGTTTAAGTAATATTTATATAGATTTTATAATCATTT
>NZ_DAMBHK010000078.1:1818-9777 GCF_032060305.1 Kaistella sp.
TAATTATATTTGGTTTTTGGTTTAAGTAATATTTATATAGATTTTATAATCATTTAATATTTAGTGTTTTAAATTTTTAATATAAAGTTTAAAATGAATACATAACTCTTACGGTTCCCCTTACATTTCCAACGTTCTTCAGGTTGTTTTTAGCGAGCGCTTCAGGATTCAGGTCGCCCCATTTTGCCGCGGTGTATTCCACTTCCGGGGACACACTGAATTTATTCTGCTTGAAATCTACTCGTGCAGAAGCCCGCCAAACCTCATCAAGAATCCGGTTCCCGGAAATGCCTCGCATGTACAGATTTTTAAAGCCGGCATCGGTGCCTGAATTTTTTGTGTAACCAAAGAAAACTCCAGGAGCAATTTTCGGATTGGCGCTCGCAAGGTCAACCCAGAAGGCTGAAGTTTTGGTGGGTTTATAGGATTCAATACCGTTGGTGTTTTCGTAGCCTGCAAAACCTCCGATCATCACAAGGTGGTGAAGGTTTCCGCCGGTAATCCCGTAAAGTTTTGCAATGATTTTTTCGTTGGCGTATTTGAAGTAACCGAAAAACATTTCAGAATTTACTTTCTCATCAGAAGCAAGGCCTCCGGATTCAATCACCGGCTGCAGCGATTGGTATTCGGCACCGGCACCTGCGGTGATGCTTTTTGATTTGTATTGAAGCTGCCCGTGAACAGTGGGCATTGAAGAATTGAAGGTCGCGGAATTGGCGGAAGCTCCAGCAGCGTTTGCTGTCTGAAATTCGCGGTCTTTATAAGCAATCACGCTGAAAGAAAGTTCCGGAGTTAATTTCTGGGTCACTTTTACCTGACCAGCCCAGCCGAAAGGGTTGAACAGGATGCCGGTATTGAAATTCACAACGCCTGGAAAGACGTCAAGAACAAAAGTGGGATACCAAGTTTGGCCAAAAGTTAATGCAGTTTTGGGCCAGGTCAGCGTCGCAGTTGCGTGTCTTAAACGGAGCAGGCCTGTGCTTCCTGTACCAGCCGCGCTTTTGTTGAGTTCAGTATTGCCAAAGAAATCAGCTTCGATGTTTCCTGTGGCTTTAGCTCCCCAAACGTCGGGTCCGCGGAATTTAATTCCAACCCTTGAAGTGATGGCCAGAAAATTACTCGCGCCGGTATCATTGATGTCGTTGCCTTTCGCGTCCAGTTTTTCATCTAAAGGATAAAGGTTGAGTTGGTATTCTCTGGAGTAGGCCGACTGGCGACTGTCGAAACTGTATTCGGTTCTTACCCAGCCGTAAATGGAAGCGTCCCATTCTTTGGGTTTTTTGGCTTCGGCTTCCAGGGCTTCGATTCTTTTTAAAAGATCTGCGGCGGATACCGTATCCTGAGCGTGTACCTGCTGCGTGAAGAGTATTGTTGGAAGTATTCCTAACAAAATAAATGATTTCTTCATAGGATGTTAATTTTTAGTTCTTTTCTTTGACATAACGAAAGTGAAACTAAAAATTTGTTTGAAGAAATTTAATATATATTTATGCTAAGGGTATAGTTATATTTTAAAATATGTTTAAAAATGATGGGTGTTATTTGGGACTGATTTATTTCCTAAAACGTTCCCACTTGATCATCATGTACTTATCGCCAAATTCAGTAATGATAAGGCCGGAGCCTTTTATATTTTCTTCTTTCTGCATGAATTCCAAAAGTTCATTCTGCTTAAAAACCTTATATGTGGTATGAAACTCCGAATGTGGGGGTCTGCTGATGTTGTATTTTTTTATCCAGGAACTTACCGTTACATGGGAGATGCCGAGAATTCTTTCGATTTCCCGGAACGAAAGTCCTTCCAGATACAGCTGCAGGGCTTTTGTAACATAGTAGTCGTCAATCTGTTTTCCCAGTTTTTTCACGGTGAAATAATAATTGCAGTCGCGGCACCGGAACCGCTGTCTTTCCTTTACAATTCCGCTCTTTACTACGTTGTGCTGCTGGCATTTGGGACAGGTATCCGGCATAACTATACTTTTTTAGCAAATGTATATTAAATTAGCATTAATACAAAATTTAAATATAGGGTTAATATCATTTAATGGGTTTTCGATAAATTACGTTTTTGGTTTTCAGATTAAATTTATATCTTTGCAGCTAATGAAAAGAACATTTCCATTAGACCATGTATATATTGGCAGCGATGCCGGGAACAACAATATTTATTTTATTTAACGAAGTCATTTTGGCTTCGTTTTTTTTTGATTTTAAACTAAAGAACTATGCTTACAACCAAAGATTTAACTGTAGAAAAGATTAATGCTTTACTGAAAAGTGCTCAGGAATTCGCAGAAGGAAAAACCGTGAAAGCGGTGGATGAAATTTATGTTTCCAACCTGTTTTTTGAAGACAGCACCCGCACAAAAACCAGTTTCGATCTTGCACAGCGCAAACTGGGACTTCATGTGGTTCCGTTTGATGTTACGGCAAGCTCTGTAAACAAGGGCGAATCTTTATATGATACGGTAAAAACTTTTGAAAGTTTAGGAGTAAATCTCACCGTCATCCGTCATAAGCAGGATAAATATTATGAAGAGCTTAAAAATATAGGTATTGCGGTGATCAATGGCGGCGACGGAAGCGGAAACCACCCTTCACAGACGCTTTTGGATTTAATGACCATTCAACAGGAATTCGGCAAGTTTAAAGGACTTAAAATAGGAATTGTAGGCGACGTGAAACACAGTAGGGTAGCCAACTCAAACGCCGAAGCGCTGCGTAAACTCGGCGCTAAAGTCTATTTCTCAGGTCCCGAAAAATGGTTTGATGAAGGCACCATCATCAACGGAACTTATCTGTCCATCGATGATTTGGTGACCGAAGTGGATGTAGTGATGCTGCTCCGTATACAGCACGAAAGACACGGCGAGAAAATGAAAATTTCACTCGAAAGCTATCACAGAAAATTCGGGCTTACCAAAGAGCGTGAGAAAATGATGAAAAAAGGAGCCATCATTATGCATCCCGCACCCATCAACCGCGGTGTGGAAATCGCCGATGAACTGGTAGAGTGCGAGCGTTCCCGAATCTTCCATCAGATGAAAAACGGAGTGTTTGCCCGAATGGCAATTCTGAAAGATGCGCTGGAATCTAAAGGATTTAAATTTAAATAAAATGAAATAAGGTTCAGGAGAGTAGACATCACATTATTCACTTACAAATACATGATTTGTCTCGAATCCACAGTCTTAAATCTTAGATCTAGTAAAAAAGAATGAAAAAAAAATTAATATTAGAATCCGGTGAAGTTTTTCACGGAGAAGGTTTCGGAGCCAACCTGGATACCGACGGGGAAGTGGTTTTCAATACCGGAATGACCGGCTATCAGGAACTTATTTCTGATCCGTCCTACTGCGGACAGATCGTCTGCATGACCTATCCGCTCATCGGAAATTACGGCATCAACCGTGATGATTATGAAAGTATCGAACCCGCCATTAAGGGTTTGATTGTAAAAGAATTGTGCGACTTCCCGTCCAATTTCCGGAACCAGCTCACCCTGGATGAGTTTTTTCAGAAAAAGAAATTATCCGGAATATCAGGAGTTGATACCCGAAAACTTACAAGAGTGCTGCGGAGCAAAGGAGTGGTAAAAGGCAAAATTGTAGACGAGAATGCTGATGAAATTGCAGTGATTGAGACCTTAAAAACTACCGATTTCCCGACCAATCATGTAGAAATGGTATCTACAAAAACCGCGTATGCCAACCCCGGCAGAGGATTGAATGTTGTTTTGGTTGATTTCGGGTCCAAACTCGGTATTCTGCGCGAACTTACCCAACGCGATTGCGATGTGAAGGTAGTTTCTCAGGATGTCACTGCCGAAGAGATTTTGTTGATGAACCCTGATGGAATCATGCTTTCCAATGGTCCCGGCGATCCGGAAGATGTGAAAGGAGCTTCAGAACTCATCAACGGTCTTCTCGGAAAAGTTCCCATTTTCGGGATCTGTCTGGGGCACCAACTGATTGGTTTGGCCTGTGGCGCAAAAACCTTCAAACTGAAATTCGGTCACCGCGGCGGAAATCATCCGGTTTTAGATCTAGCCAAAAATAAAGTGGCGATTACTTCCCAAAATCACGGGTATGCAGTGGATCAAGAAAGTTTGAAAAATACCGATTTGGAAGAAACACATATTGCACTTAACGATAGAACCAATGAAGGCCTGAGACATAAAATACATCCGTGCTTCTCGGTACAGTATCACCCGGAAGCAAGTCCGGGTCCGGAAGATGCAAATTATCTTTTTGATGAGTTTATTGATTTGATGGAAAGTTTTAAGAACCGAGAGCCGAGAATCGAGAAACTAGACAATGCATAACTTCGAGAAGTTAATTTTTTGGCAGAAATCAATTGAACTGGCAAAGCAGATTTATTTCTGTTGGGAAAACATTTCCAGTGACGAAAAATTTGGATTAATTTCTCAAATGAAAAGATCAGCAGTTTCCATTCCTTCAAATATTGCAGAAGGATCAGGCTGAAATTCCAATAAAGAATTTAACCATTTTCTACCTGCTGCCCTGGCTTCTGCCTTTGAGTTACAGACGCAATTAATTTTGACTAAAGAACTTCAACTCTTAGAACCTGGATTATGCAATGAACTTTTGTCTGATTTAGTAGAAATTTAAAAAATGATTTACGCATTTAAAAATAAACTTTAAAAGAGTTCAGACTCTCGAATCTCAAATCTCGATTCTTGATTCTTCGTTCTCGACTCTAATATCTAATAAAAATGAAAAGAAACGACATAAAAACAATTTTGGTAATCGGCTCCGGTCCCATCATTATCGGACAGGCCGCCGAATTCGATTACGCCGGAACCCAGGCTTGCCTGGCGCTGAGAGAAGAAGGTTACAAAGTGATTTTGATCAATTCAAATCCTGCCACCATTATGACCGACGTCGAAATTGCCGACAAGGTCTATATTGAACCCATCTCGCTGCAGTTTGTGAGTCATATCATCCGGAAAGAACGTCCCGACGCGCTTTTGCCTACTTTAGGCGGACAAACCGGACTCAACATGGCGGTAGAACTTGAGAAATCAGGAATTCTTGAAGAATGCAAAGTGGAAGTTCTGGGAACTAAACTTTCAGCCATCAACCAAGCGGAAGACCGCGATCTTTTCCGCGAACTGATGCGCGAACTCAACGAACCGGTACCTGATTCCGATATCGTGAACACCGTTCAGGGCGCTTTGGAATTTGCCCATAACATCGGATATCCCGTCATTGTACGTCCTGCCTTTACCATGGGTGGCACAGGCGGCGGAATCGCGCATAACGATGACGAACTGAAGGAAATCGCGAGTTTCGGTCTGAAATATTCGCCGGTAACCCAGTGTCTTATTGAAAAATCCATCGCTGGCTTCAAAGAAATTGAATACGAGGTGATGCGCGACAAAAACGACAACGCCATTGTGGTGTGTAATATGGAAAACATCGATCCGGTGGGCGTACATACAGGAGATTCCATTGTGGTGGCACCTTCGCAAACGCTTTCGGACCGGGAATATCAGATGCTGAGAAATTCATCTTTAAAAATCATCCGTGCACTGGGAATTGAAGGCGGTTGCAACGTTCAGTTGGCTTTGGATCCGCATTCATTTGATTATTATATCATCGAAGTTAATCCGCGGGTATCGCGTTCATCAGCGCTGGCGAGTAAGGCGACCGGTTATCCGATTGCCAAGATTGCTGCAAAAATTGCGGTAGGTTTAACCCTAGATGAAATCATGAATCCGGTGACCGGAAAGACCTACGCGTGTTTCGAGCCGGCTTTAGACTATGTAGTAACAAAATTCCCGAGGTTTCCTTTCGATAAATTTGAAACAGCGGACCGAAGACTTTCGACCCAAATGAAAGCGACAGGTGAAGTGATGGCCATCGGCAGAAACTTCGAGGAATCGCTTCAGAAAGCCATCCGTTCCCTTGAAACCGGTTTAAGACATATCGGATTGAAGACCAAAGATGCCGCAGCCTTAACCGACGCTGAAATCGAAAGAAGAATCCGCGTCTGTGATGACGAAAGACTGTTCATCATCGGCGACGCTTTAAGACGGGGCTACGACTGGGAACAGATTGTGGAATGGAGCAAAATCGATAAGTTCTTCATCTGGAAAATCAAGAAACTGATTGATTTTGAAAAGGTGATTGCTGAAAAAAAATTCGATAAAGAAACTTTACTTCAGGCTAAAAAACTCGGCTTTGCAGACCTTCATATCGCGCATCTGTGGGAATCTGACCAGAAAACGGTATTCGAATTCAGAAGAACAAACGGCGTGATGCCAGTATATAAAATGGTCGATACCTGCGCTGCAGAATTTGAAAGTGAAACACCTTATTTCTACGGAACTTACGAAGAAGAAAACGAAAGTACGCCTTCAGACCGGGAGAAAATCATCGTCCTCGGTTCCGGACCGATCAGAATCGGGCAGGGTGTGGAGTTCGATTACGCTACGGTACATTCGGTTTGGGCGATTAAAGAACTTGGTTACGAGGCGATTATCATCAACAATAACCCTGAAACGGTTTCCACCGACTTCTCCATTTCCGATAAACTCTATTTCGAGCCTTTAACGGAAGAAGATGTCATGAACATCATCGAACTCGAAAAACCGAAAGGCGTGGTGGTGCAGTTCGGCGGACAAACCGCCATTAACCTTGCCGATAAACTGGCTGCTCACGGCGTTCAGATCCTGGGAACTTCACTGGAAGATCTCGACCGTGCTGAAAACCGCAATAAATTTGAAGCCGCACTTCAGGAACTCGGCATTCCGCAGCCTTTGGGCAAAACCTGCTTCACAAAAGAAGCAGCGCTGGTGATTGCGGAAGAAATCGGCTATCCGGTATTGGTTCGTCCGAGCTACGTTCTTGGTGGAAGAGCCATGGAAATCGTGTACGACGAGAAAGACCTGGCGCATTACATGACAAACGCGGTGAAAGAAACTTCGGAACATCCTATCCTGATCGACCGCTATTTGACCGGTCAGGAAGTGGAAGTGGACGCGATTTCAGACGGAGAAACCGTAGTGATTCCGGGAATTATGGAGCATATTGAAAGAGCCGGAGTGCACTCCGGAGATTCCATTGCAGTGTATCCGCCGCAGAATATCACCGCGAAACAGATCGATACCCTCGTGGATTATACCGAAAGACTCGCAAAAGGTCTTAACGTAATAGGACTGATGAACATTCAGTACGTACTTTCCGACGGTGAAGTTTACGTGATCGAGGTGAACCCGAGATCTTCGAGAACAGTACCTTTCCTTTCCAAAATCACCGGAATCCCAATGGCGAATCTGGCTACTAAAGCGATTCTCGGCAAGAAACTGAAAGATTTAGGCTATAAAAACGGACTGGCACCTGAGCAGCCCGGTGTATTTGTAAAAGTCCCCGTATTCTCCTTCTCGAAACTCACAAAAGTGGATACTTCCCTAGGCCCGGAAATGAAATCTACCGGCGAGGTGATGGGCAAAGATACAACGCTCGAAAAAGCACTGTACAAGGGTTTTGTAGCAGCCGGACGTAAGATGCCGACCCACGGATCCATTCTCTTCACCGTAGCCGACAAGCACAAAGAAGAAGCCGCTGAAATGGCGCGACGTTTCCATGAAGTAGGTTTCAGAATATGGGCTACTGAAGGAACCGCAAGATACTTTGAAGACCATGGCATTCCGGTGAAAATTGGTTACAAAATCGGCGAAGAAGACGTCAACCTTATCGACCTGATTCAGAAAGGAAAGGTGCAGTATGTGGTAAATACCACCACCAAGGGGAAACAGGAGGAAAGAGACGGCTTCCAGATCCGAAGGATGTCGGTAGAGAATGGTGTGCCGTGCCTCACCTCGATGGATACCGTAGAAGCCATTTTAAAAGTCATTGAAAGCATGAGTTTCAAGATGGAACAGATGTAATCAAGACCTAATTATACAAAAACGCGTCCGGATTGGGCGCGTTT
>NZ_DAMBHK010000079.1:0-7286 GCF_032060305.1 Kaistella sp.
CATCCCTGCCTCCGGTAGAAATTACAATCTGGTTTTCATGAAGATTGATCTTATACGAGGTATTACTGTAAGGACCGTCTGGTTTTAAACTGTCTCCTGCTTCATTTTTTATTCCTGAAACCCTTGTTCCTGCATAAATTTTTGAATCTGCATAAATTGCGGAATTCAGTAGTTCACCGGCATCATAGGATTTAATAAAATTTCCCGCAGTGCTAAAAAGAGAAACTGACGAAATATCTGTAACTAGAATATGTTCCGGGGTTATCAAAACATCCTGTATATTAGAAAAACTCCTCGGTAAATTTGAAAATGTAGTACCGTTTCCATATCTCACTGTATTTGTATTAGAATACGCAATAACGCTTCCATTGCTGATATGGCTGTAACTTTCTCCCACTATCGTGTTCCATGTTGAATAGATGGGGAAGGTTACATTTATTTCGTGCGATTTTAAACCGGTTGCGGTAACAGCGTACACCACATTATCTTTAATCACAGCTTCGCGGGCGGCCTCGTATACACCTCCACTGGTGAAAAAGGCAGAGTCACCGAATTCTTTTCTGTCTAAACGGAAAATCGAAACACCATATCCCACAGAAATTACTGCCAAATTTCCTGTAATCGAAATATGATTAATTCTTTTATCTCCAGCGTATCCTGTAGCAATCGGAATATCGACTACATAAGTTATCCCTTCCGGTGTAATTACGTCCATCGAACCATTTTGATAACCTACTAAACCTATTTTGGTTTGTGGATTATAATCAAAAGCAGAAATCTTCACTTCATGCAAACCATTTGCTTTCGAAAGTTTGCTAAGTTCGCCGCTTGCGGGGGTGTAAAAAAATATCCCGTTTTCTGTAGCCGCGATCAGTCTATTTCCATCTTCCCGGATCGCCAAAACATTGTTATAGGAAAACAAATCGCTCCACTTACTGCTTGAAATTACCTGCGAAGAGATATCCAAAGCGTACAAGAGCATTAATAACGGTAATATTTTTTTCATCGGTTAATTCGTGTTGTATTTTTGAAGAGCTTATCTCTCCGGAACTTTTATATTTTCTTAAACCAAAATGCTTTCATCAATAACCTGGGTGTTCCAGGAAATATTTTTTACATTCTTATTTTTGTCGAAATAAAAATTAATTTTCCCTAAAAGCAGTCCGGCCCAACCAACCTGATTTACAAGTACATTCTTGCCGGATTTATTAATAAAAGACTGTGGTTCGGGTAAAAAAGTATGGGTATGTCCGCCCAAAATCAGATCAATACCATCGGTCTTTGCAGCCAGAATTTTATCTGAGATCTTCTTAGGATCATCTTTGTAATCATAACCGATGTGCGAGAGGCAAATGATCATATCACATTTTTTTTCTTTCCGCAAAAATGTTGCATAATGCTGTGCAGTTTCCACCGGATCAAGATAAAGGGTTTCGCCATAGCTCTTTTTGCCAACCAAACCTGAAAGTTCAATACCTACGCCGAAAATCCCGACTTTTATTCCATTTTTATTAAAAATTTTGTACGGTAATGTATGCCCGTCCAGAATGGTATTTTTAAAATCGTAGTTGGAGCACAGAAACGGGAATTTAGCATTTGGCTGAACTTTTTTAAAACCTTCCAGACCATTATCAAAATCATGATTGCCCATCGTCGCGGCATCATAACCCATCATCGACATGAGTTTAAACTCCAGTTCACCGCCAAAAAAATTGAAATACGGTGTTCCCTGAAAAATATCACCGGAATCCAGTAAAAGCACATTTTTTTCTTCACCGCGGATTTTCTGAATTAAAGCTGCCCTTCTTGCAAAACCTCCCTGATTGGGATTTCGGCTGTAGCTGGAATCAAACGGCTCAATCCGGCTGTGCTGGTCATTGGTATGAAGAATTGTAAGTTTATAGTCTGAATTCTGCTCTAAAAATTTAAAGTTTTCCGCCAGCAGCAGATTCGGAGCAAGGGTGAGCGCCAAAGTTCCACCTCCTATCGTTTTCAGAAATTTCTTTCTATCCATCGGTTCTGTTTTTTTTGTTTTTAAAGTTTAAGCGGATGTCTTTTGGGGCTGTAATCTCAGGATTTGCCTTGAATTTGTCCAAAAACAAATCCCGAAGCCTTAAACCTGTAGAAATCACTTCTCCCTTCCCGAAAAAAGCCATATTATCTCCGCCCAAAGCCAAATAATCCGAAGTTGCGATATAATAATCCTGCGTCTCGATTACTTCTTTTCCTTTTACAAGGCCTTTGATAACTTTGTCATTATCAGTTTCAATATAGAGATGAGAAACGGGGTTGTTTTTCTGGGTTTTCAGATAATAATCAAAAAGTTCCTGCAGATCCGAACCTTTCATCTTTACAATTACCACTTCGTTTTCGAAAGGCATTACTTCGTACACATGTTTGGTAAGGATATCTCCTGCGCCAATGCTGGATCGTATTCCACCAACATTAATCACCGCGGCGTCAACACCGGCGGGGATTCCGTTTTTTTTCGCCCAGTCATCAGCACCTTCAAAAGTATAATCTGCCAGAAGATTCCCCAGATTGCTGTTATCGCCCTGTTTGTTGAGATCTACCGCAGTGTGCGAAATCTTGGTGTTCATTTTACCTTCCACTTCCTGTTTGTAAGGCTCAATAAAATCTTTAAAATTTTGAGCTTCCGGTAAATCTTTGGAAAGTGAAATATTTTTTTCGGGGCTTACTTTGGCAATATTCAGCGGTGTTTTGCAGGCTGTAAAAGACAAAAACGCTGATGCTATAAGCAGGAATTTAATTTTCATGAAAATAAAATCTAGTGTTGCAAATATAAAGATATGAATATAAACTTATGATTGTTTTTCATAAATTCTTGTTTTAAATTTTGTAATTTTGACTGATAATTATACAACAATGAGCAATTTAAAAGGAGTTGGTGTTGCTTTGGTTACACCTTTTAATGAAGATTTATCCGTAGATTTCGATTCACTTACCAAACTGGTAGATTACAACATCGAAAACGGAACAAACTATCTTGTGGTTTTGGGAACTACCGCAGAGGCGGCAACGCTTTCGTCAGAAGAAAAAAACCAGGTTATCAACCACATTATAAAGGTTAATAATAAACGCGTTCCGCTTGTTCTGGGAATTGGTGGAAACAACACAATGGAAGTAAAAAAGCAAATCGAAGCAACCGATCTTTCGGAATTTGATGCCGTTCTTTCTGTCTCTCCTTACTACAATAAACCGAATCAGGAAGGGCTTTACCAACATTATAAAGTTTTAGCCGAAACGGGAAAAAAAATCATCATTTACAACGTACCTTCCCGGACAGGACAGAACATTGAAGCTTCCACCACACTTCGATTAGCTGAGGAATTCCCGAATTTAATCATGATTAAAGAAGCTGCACCGAATATCCTGCAGTATTTCGATATTTTGAGACTGAAACCTGCAAATTTCAATTTAGTTTCCGGTGACGACGAATATACGCTTCCTGTAACACTGGCGGGCGGAAACGGTGTAATTTCGGTGATTGGACAAGGTTATCCGAAAGAATTCTCAACAATGGTTCAGCTGGCTTTTGAAGGAAAAGTGAAAGAAGCTTACGAAATCCACAATAAACTGGTAGAAATTACACGCTTGATTTTTGCAGAAGGAAATCCGGCAGGAATTAAAACCGTTCTTGCAGAAAAAGGAATTATTAAAAATTATTTAAGACTTCCCCTGGTGGCAGCAAGCGCAGGTTTGCAGGACAAAATTAAAGCTGAAATGGCTAAATTTTAATCATATTTTCTAAAATAAATTGAAGGACTTCTTTTTGAAGTTCTTTTTTTATTGGCATTTTTCAACCAAACTTTGAAAATAACCTTCGCACTTCGCAAGTCGGGTTCCGTACCAGGAAAATGATTCACCATCTACCAAAAATATTTTGGCGTCTGGAAGCTCTTTTTGGAGTTCATCAATATGTTTTTGCTGAAACGGAAACGGCTCCGAAGAAAGAAAAATATAATCCGCAGTTTTCAAATCTTCCACTGAAATTTCCGGATATCTTTTATGATCTTTAAAAATGTTTTGAAAACCTATTTTATCCAAAATATCATGGATAAAAGTATCGAAGCCTACGGTCATATAAGGATTTTTCCAAATCAAATAGGCGCATTTTTTCTTTTCTAAATCAGAAAATTTAGCAAGAATTTCATAGATTTTCAAATTAAATTTTTGAGCGATTTCTTGTTTGCCAAGTAAATTTCCCAATGTTTTTAGAAGGTAATAATTATCTTCCAGATTAGAAACATTGGTCACCAGAACTTTAAAACATTTCTGAAGTTCTTCCACATCTTCTTTTATATTCTCTTCTTTATTAGCGATGATCAGATCAGGTTTCAGAGCCTTAATCTTTGTAATATTAAGGTTCTTCGTGCCGCCAATCACAGATACATTTTTAAGCCGGTTTGCAGGATGAATGCAGAATTTTGTTCTTCCGATGATTTCATTTTCAGATAAACCCAAATCAAAAAGGGTTTCGGTAATACTCGGAACCAGTGAAATGATCTTCATAAAAGTTTTTATAGAAGTTTGCCGCTCAAAAGCAGTCCTGCCACAGAAAAATAAATGACCAAACCGGTAACATCAACCAGAGTTGCGACAAAAGGTGCCGAAGAAGTAGCCGGATCAAGTTTAAAACGCTTCAGGACAAAAGGAACCATAGACCCCGAAAGCGTTCCCCACATAACGATCATCGCCAGAGAAGCACCTACACTCATCCCGATAAATTCCCAATGTTCACCGTAATTGAACCACCCAGCATATTGCCAAAGCATAATTCTGAAGAAGCCAAAAATGCCTAAAATCCCACCCAGCACCATTCCCGTAACAAGTTCTTTTTTAATTACAAGCCACCAGTCTTTAACGGTAATTTCCTGAAGTGCCATCGCACGGATAATCAATGTAGCTGCCTGTGAACCCGTATTCCCGCCACTTGAAATAATAAGTGGGACAAAAAGAGTAAGTACAACAGCCTTCTGAATTTCATCTTCGAAATAACCCATCGCCGAAGCCGTTAAAAGCTGAAAGAAAAATAAAAGAATAAGCCAGAAACCTCTTTTTTTAATCATTTCAAACCAGTGCGTTTGGCGGTAAGGTTCGTCAAGCGCTTCCATACCCCCGAATTTCTGAATATCTTCGGTGTTTTGCTGTTCGATTTGGTCTAGGATGTCATCAATGGTAACAATTCCAACCAAAACTCCGGCTTCGGTTACAATCGGAAGCGCAGTTCTGTCGTACTTTTCGAAATACTGCACCGCATCCTCTTTACTCGTGGTGGTGGTAATGGCTACAAAATGATTGTCTGTAATTTCGGAAATCAAAGTATCTTCTTCCGCCAAAAGTAACGAACCAATCGCAATGTCATCAATAAGTTGGTTTCTTTCGTCCACCACATACAGATGGTTCATTGTTTCCATCTTTTTGCCCACTTTTTTAATCTGCTGCAGGCATCTTTTCACGGTCCATTCCTTTCGGATCTGGATGTAATAAGGCGTCATCAGCCTCGCGATGGAATCGGAATCGTAACCCAAAAGTTTCAGGGCAATTCTTCTTTCCTGCGGATTAAGGTGATTGATGGAATATTTGATAAGTTCGTCCGGAAAATCCTCAAACAAAGCCGTACGGTCATCCGGCGTCATGGCATTTAAGATTTCAGAAACTTCTTCGCTGCCAATATTTCTGATGGTTTCTTCCTGAAAATCGGGATCCAGGTGCGAGAACACCTCTGCCTTGTACTGTTTCGGAACTTTCAGAAATGCCAAAACGCGCTCTTTAACGGGAAGTTCGCTGAGCGTTTCTGCAATATCTGCGGGATTAAAAATAAGTTCCTGAGTTTCCAAAAAACAATAAATTTTCTGTTGAACTGCAAAAATAGTTCAAAAACTTGCAACTAACGAAATTAAGAATGATTAAAGCGAAGGAATATCAGTTCGCCCCGGAAATTGAATACGTTTTGGATTTACGCAGGTTCTTCCCAAGATTCGTCATTGCACCGGTGGCGCCAATTTTAATTGAATTTTCTGCCGAGCCCAAAATTCTGGCATTTTTGCGGTAGGTGTCGTAATTGGTTTCTGCGAGGAAATTGCCTAGAGAATCGTATAATTTCATACTGATGATCACCTGATTCGAGAAAACATACTTCCCTACTCCTACTTTAAAATACTTTACTTTCGGAATCACCGCGAGTTGCGCATTGTTATTTTTGCAATACTCAACAACTGCATCAACATCCACCGCATCGTAAGGCATGTATGAATCTACCCGCAGCATATTATAATTGCGGAAATACTGCGTTTTTTCGGAAACAGCAGCATAAAAAGCGGTGTAAGTGGGCTCTTTAATTTCATCAATATCGGGAAAAACTTCAGGATTGAAATGGATGATATTTTGGTTCTTCAAATCCTTTGCAGCAGCAATATTTTGAGCCGGAAGTGACTGGCAGCCAGTAAAAAACAAAAAAGTGCCTAAAGCAAACAGGTAAAGATGATTCATCATGATTTTGTGTTTACAAAAATACTGCCATTTAACGGAATTGCAATAAGAAAATTAAGATTTTTTTAACATTTATAGCTAAGTCTTTACCCTCATTAATCCAATAATATTTTCGTGGAAAAGAAAATTATTGTACTTTTGCACCCGTTACATAATAATCATTAAAATAATATTGGAATGTACTTAACAACAGAAAAGAAGAAAGAAATCTTCGCAAAACACGGAAAGTCTGATGCAGACACAGGAAGCGCTGAGGGACAAGTTGCCCTTTTCACTTACAGAATCAATCACTTATCTCAACACCTTAAAGCAAACCGTCACGATTTCAACACGGAGCGTTCTTTGGTAGCGTTGGTAGGTAAAAGAAAAGCGCTTTTGGATTATCTTAAGAAGAAAGATATTAACCGATACAGAGCGATTATCGCAGAACTTGGTTTAAGAAAATAATCATTTTTCCGAGAAAAATTAAAGCAACTCAATTGAGTTGCTTTTTTTATGCTTAAAAGTGTATAATTCATTATACCCTTCTGCCGGAAAAAAGATTAATCACCGCTAGTAAGATGATAGATCCCACCGCTCCGGTTAAAATTTGACCTATAACTGCAGTTCCGAAAGTGGTGCCCAAAAGATAATAACCTATTACACCACCAATGATCCCTACAATAATGTTTCCGATAAGGCCAAGGCTACCACCTTTAAAAATCTGTGAGCCTAGCCAGCCTGCGATTGCGCCAATAATAAGCGTCCATAAAATTCCCATAATAATATTTTTT
>NZ_DAMBHK010000079.1:7386-9667 GCF_032060305.1 Kaistella sp.
ATCTAAGATTTTCAGTGATTTTAACTATCTTTGCCTCCGATAATTTAAAACGATTAAATATTAACCGCACTCATACGGAGTGCCAAAGACGAACAAATTTTATGAATGCTCCACAAGCAATTATTGAAACAATTCAATTAAAAGATGGTAGAGAAATCACCATCGAAACGGGGAAGCTGGCTAAGCAGGCCAACGGATCCGTAGTAGTAAGAATGGGCGGCACCATGCTTTTAGCAACCGTTGTTGCCAACAAAGAAGCAAGCCCGGGCGTAGATTTTCTTCCGTTAACGGTAGATTACAGAGAAAAATTCTATTCAGGAGGTAAAATCCCAGGAAACTTTTTCCGAAGAGAAGCAAGACCATCTGACGAAGAAATCCTTACAATGAGATTGGTAGACCGCGTTTTGCGTCCGCTTTTCCCGGAAGATTTCCACGCAGAGGTACAGGTAATGATTTCATTGATTTCTTACGATAAAGAAGTAATGCCGGAAGCCCTCGCAGGTTTAGCCGCTTCTGCAGCAATTGCCATTACCGATATCCCCTTCAACGGACCAATGTCGGAAGTAAGAGTGGTAAGAATTGATGGCGAACTTTCGGTAAACCCAAGTATCGTAGATCTTGCAAAAGCTGATCTGGATATTATGGTAGGTGCAACCAAAGATTCTATCGTTATGGTAGAAGGTATTATGGACGAAATTTCTGAGCAGGAAATGATCGAAGCGATCAAATTTGCGCATGAAGAAATTAAAGTTCAGGTTGCAGCACAGGAAAGACTTGCTGAGAGAGTAGGAAAAGCTTTCCCTAAAAGAGAATACAGCCACGAGACTCACGACGAAGAAATTCGCGCTAAAGTGTGGAAAGAAACTTTCGATAAAGTATATCAGGTTGCAAAAACCCCTTCTGCAAAAGAAGAAAGAGGTGAAAACTTCAAAGCTGTTTTAGATGAATTCTTAGCACAGTATTCTGAAGAAGAACTGGAAACAGTGAAGCCTTTCGCTAAAGTATACTTCCACGATGTGGAAAAAGAAGCGATGAGACAGATGATCCTTAACGACAAAATCCGTCTCGATGGCCGTACACCGGAAACCATCCGTCCGATTTGGTCAGAAGTTGATTATTTACCAGGAGCGCACGGGTCCTCAATCTTCACAAGAGGTGAAACCCAGTCTTTAACAGCAGTAACTTTAGGTTCTGTAAAAGACGCCAACATGGTAGATTCTGTAGCGATTAATTACGACGAGAAATTCTTCCTTCACTACAACTTCCCGCCGTTCTCTACCGGTGAAGCAAGACCTTTAAGAGGAACTTCAAGAAGAGAAGTAGGCCACGGAAACCTTGCACAGCGTGCACTACAGAACATTATCCCGAACGAGAATCCTTATACCATCCGTATCGTTTCTGATATTTTAGAATCTAACGGTTCTTCTTCAATGGCAACCGTTTGCGCCGGAACTTTAGCTTTGATGGATGCCGGTGTACAGATTACAAAACCGGTTTCGGGTATTGCCATGGGATTGGTAACTGATCCTGAATCAGGTAAGTTTACCGTACTTTCAGATATCTTAGGTGATGAAGATCACTTAGGTGATATGGATTTTAAAGTTACAGGAACTGCAGACGGAATCACAGCCTGCCAGATGGATATCAAAATCCAGGGGCTTTCTATGGACATCATGGAAACTGCTTTGAGACAAGCTAGAGAAGGTAGATTACACATTCTTGGAGAAATGTTGAAAACCATCGACAAACCAAGAGCAGATGTGAAACCACACGCTCCGAAAATGGAAGTACTTGAGATTCCTAAAGAGTTTATCGGTGCGGTTATCGGACCTGGCGGAAAAATCATTCAGCAGATGCAGAAAGATTTCGATACAGTTATTGCGATTGAAGAAATCGGTGAGATCGGTAGAATTGAAATCTCCGGCGTTAGCAGAGAGAATATCAATGCGACCATCGCTGCGATCAACGAAATTACTTTCGTACCAACAGTTGGTGAAGTTTATAACGGTAAAGTAGTGAAAGTTATGGATTTCGGTGCGTTTGTAGCAATTGCCAAAGGTACTGAAGGTCTTCTTCACATCTCCGAAATCGAATGGAGCAGATTAGACAAAGTTCCTTACAGCGAAGGTGATGAAGTGGAAGTGAAATTCATGGGTTATGATGACCGTAAGAAGATGAAACTTTCAAGAAAAGTGCTTTTACCAAGACCTTTAAGACCGGAACGTAAAGAAGGTGAAGGTGACAACCGCGAAAACCGTGGCCCAAGAAACGACAGAAGAGA
>NZ_DAMBHK010000080.1:0-9120 GCF_032060305.1 Kaistella sp.
GGAGAAATATTATTAGAGGAATTTTTGATTCCACTCGAAATTTCGCAATATAGACTTTCGAAAGATTTGGAAATTCCCCAAACCAGAATTTCGGAAATCATTAAAGGAAATAGAAGAATTTCCGCTGATACCGCAGTGAGACTAAGTGCTTACTTTGGAAATTCCCCGAAATTTTGGCTTGGACTTCAAGACGATTATGATATTGAAAATGAATTAAAAGAGAAATGGAGCGAAGTGACAAGAATTACACGTATCCGAAAAGAAAAAGAAGACGTCGTTTAACATTCTAAATCCCGCGAGTTGTCACGGGATTTTTTTTATTTTTGTTTAATGTCTGAATCCATCAATACACCAAACCCATCTGTTAAAAAATTTCTCCCCATTATTCTGGCGACGGCAATTTTCATGCAGATGCTCGATTCTACTATTCTGAACACATCGTTGCCATCCATCGCAAAAGATTTAAACGAATCGCCGCTGAATATGCAAAATGCAATTATCAGTTATGTATTAACTTTGGCTTTATTCATGCCGGTAAGCGGTTTTTTGGCGGATAAATTCGGAACCAAGAAAGTTTTCATTTTCGCTCTGATTATTTTCAGTGTAGGATCATTATTTTGTGCCATCTCTCAAAACCTGATGCATTTGGTAACTTCCCGAGTGATACAGGGTATTGGTGGAAGCTTAATGACACCAGTGGGCAAATTGGCACTGATCAAAACTTTTCCGAAAAACGAATTGCTAAAAGCGATGAATTTCGCAATTATCCCTGCATTAATCGGTCCGGTCTTAGGGCCACTGGTTGGCGGATACATGGTGGATTATCTTTCTTGGCACTGGATTTTTCTCATCAATATTCCTATTGGCTTGCTGGGAATAATTTTAGGACTCAGGTACATGCCCAATTATCAGTCTGAGTCATCGGAATTTGATTTGAAAGGGTTTATCATCTTCGCCTCAGCGTCTTTGCTGCTTTCAGTTTCCCTGGAATTATTTGGGAATACTACGCACACCACTCCCGTTTTGCTGATTTTCATCTTGGGATTTTTGATGATTTATTACTATTACAAACACGCTGGCAAAACCAAAAATCCGATTTTTCCTTTAAATCTTTTTCAGGTAAGAACCTTTCGAGTAGGCATTGTAGGAAATCTAGCTACACGATTGGGAATCAGCTCAATTCCTTTGCTGTTACCTTTAGTGATTCAAATTGCTTACCAGGAAAGTGCGGTAATTTCGGGCTGGATTGTAGCCCCGATGGCTTTAACTGCGATGTTTGGGAAATCTTTCGTGATTTCTATTTTAAATAAATTCGGCTACCGAAAAACACTGATGACCAATACCTTTATCATCGGTGCACTCATTTGTTGCCTCGGAATTCCAGGAATTCATACTTCCATTTTCTGGTTTATTCCCATTATTGCAGTGCTCGGATTTTTCAATTCCATTCAGTTCACTTCGATGAATACGATTTCTATCGCCGATTTGCGAAACGATCATACGAGCAGTGGAAACTCATTGCTTGCCGTAAACCAGCAATTGGCCATTGGTTTCGGAATCGCATTTGGGCTGATTATTTTAAAATCCTTCGAAGCAAAGTTGGAAAATCCGCACCTTGCCTTTCGTTACACCTTTTTTGTGGTAGGAATTCTCACTATTCTCTCAGGTTTTGTTTTCCGACGCCTTCATGTAAAAGATGGAGAAAACATGAAATCGGAATAATCAATAGTTTTTCAGGAAAAAAACAACTGATTTACAACGGGATTCGTTCTTATCTTACATCAATGCTTTTGCCTTTGTGATGAAGTACTTTTGTATCATCAAAAAATAACACAATGGCAACAAAAAATATAGAATTAATCGCAGCTCCAAAACCTCCACATTTTGTTGGTGATGGTTTCAGGGTACATAATTTTATTCCCAGCGGATATCATTTGGACATGAAAAGAATGGATCCTTTTCTTATGTTGGATTATAATTCGAAATTTCATTTCTCCGGCACAGACACGCCGCGCGGAGTTGGTGTACATCCACACCGCGGTTTCGAAACGGTAACCATCGCTTACAAGGGCCGTGTTGAACATGGTGACAGTGCAGGTGGCGGAGGAATCATCGGTGAAGGTGATGTGCAATGGATGACCGCTGCTTCCGGAGTTCTTCACAAAGAATTTCACGAAACAGAATGGGCAAAAGAAGGTGGGATTTTCCAGATGGTGCAACTCTGGGTGAATTTGCCTGCGAAAGATAAAATGAGCACTCCAAAATATCAAGCCATTAAAAATTCTGAGATTAAGTTGGTGGATTTAGGAGAAAATGGTTTTATTGAAGTAATTGCGGGAGAATACAACAGCCAAAAAGGTCCGGCTTCCACTTTCAGTCCCGTAAATTTGATGAATGCGAAATTGAAAGAACATGGAAAAGCAAATTTTAGTTTTCCTCCCCATTTCAATACCGCAGCTTTGGTGATTGAAGGAAATATTTTGGTTAATGGTAAAGAAAAAGTTCCCACTGATCACTTCGTTTTGTTCGAAAATGAAGGCGAAGATTTCACCATCGAGGCATCGGAAAACGCTATCGTTTTAATCATTAGCGGCGAACCGTTGAACGAACCTATCTTCCCTCATGGTCCATTTGTAATGAATTCCCGCGAAGAAATCATTCAAGCTTTTGATGATTTCAATACAGGCAAGTTTGGCTATCTGGAAGATTAAAGTTTTGTTAAAAATAACCGCAAACTATTTGAGTTGTTATTTTTCCTCTACCTTTAATTAATGAAAAAAAAAATAATAAATTTTAAATTATAAAAAAATGAAAATATCACTGATCGGCGCTACAGGTTTTGTAGGAAATGCCATTCTTAATGAACTTTTGGAAAGAAACTATCACGTAACTGCAATCGCAAGAAATACAGATAAAATCACTATCGAAAATGAAAATCTGGAGAAAAAAAACGTTGATGTTTTTAGTGAAGCTGAGCTGGCTGAAGCAGTGAAAGGCAGCGATGCGGTAATAAGCGCTTACAACCCGGGATGGACCAATCCCAACATTCACGATGAATATCAAAAAGGTGCAGCTTCCATTCAAAATGCAGTTGAAAATTCAGGAGTGAAAAGATTAATCGTTATCGGAGGTGCAGGAACATTAAAAATTGATGGAAATCACCTGGTTGACGGACCGAATTTCCCGAAAGAAATTTATCCCGCCGCAAGTGCGGTGAAGAATTATTTTGTTGAAAACCTTTCCAAAAACGAAAATCTTGATTGGGAATTTTTCAGCCCCGCCATTGAAATGAGCATGTTCAGCGAAGACAAAACCAAAACCGGAAAATACCGATTGGCAACCGATTCACCTATTTTTGATGAGGAAGGACGCTCCAGACATTCTGTTCAGGATTTGGCAGTTGCGGTTGTTGATGAACTTGAAAACAAAAAATTCAAACATCAAATTTTCACAGCGGCTTATTAATTTTAACGGTAAATATGAAAAAGATCGAATTTGGCTTGATGACCTTTGCCGATATGGCTCCGGAAACGACTCCAGGGAAAGGACTTAATGCGCATCACAGAATACAAAATCTTTTAGAAGAAATAAAACTAGCCGATGAACTGGGCGTTGATGTTTTCGGAATTGGGGAACATCACCGCCCAGATTACGCAGTATCGTCACCAACCACCGTTTTGGCGGCTGCTGCTGCAATCACCAAAAACATTAAATTATCGAGTGCGGTAACAGTTTTAAGTTCAGAAGATCCGGTTCGCGTTTATCAGCAATTTGCGACGGTGGATGCAATTTCCGGCGGGAGAGCAGAAATCATGGCCGGACGGGGTTCTTTCATAGAATCTTTCCCATTATTTGGTTTTGATTTGAATGATTACAACGAGCTTTTTGATGAGAAACTCGATCTTTTGCTTAAAATTAATAAAGAAGAAAAAGTTTCTTGGCAGGGAACTCTTCGTGCGCCGATTCATGATTTAGGTGTTTATCCAAGAGCATTAAACGGAGAACTTCCCATTTGGCTTGCAGCAGGCGGAACTCCGGCTTCGGCAGTGCGAGCTGCAAAACTTCAACTTCCACTAATGCTTGCAATTATCGGTGGAATGCCAAGTCAGTTTGCGCCATTTATTAATCTTTATAAAAAATCCGCTTTAGAAAATGGAGTAAAACCAGAAGATTTACAGGTGGGAATCAATAACCATATGTTTGTAGGAGAAGATGGCGAAAAAACTGCCGACGAATTTTTTCCCTATTACGCCCAAATGATGGATCGTGTAGGGAGAAGCCGCGGTTGGCAACCGATGTCCCGCGAACAATTTGAGTTCATGAGAAGTCCGGAAGGATCACTGATGGTAGGAAGTGTAGAACAAGTAGTTGAAAAAATTATTTATGAATATGAACTTTTCGGCTTCACCCGATTTTTTGCGCAGGCAAGCATGGGATTTGTCCCACATGAAACAACGATGAAATCCATCGAATTGTTTGCAACGCAGGTAATTCCGGAGGTCAGAAGAAGATTAGGATTACAATAAAATATTGCCGAACTTGTTTATTCTATAACATTAAAACCCAATTTAATCATGTCAAACATCGGACTCATCATTGAAGAAAAAGCTGCGGACATTGGGAACTTTTTAGTCGGAAGGCTGCTTCCTTTCAGAGAAAAACGCGCTGTTGGACCTTTCGTTTTCATCGATCACATGGGCCCTGCAGCGTTGAAGGAATATCAGAATTTAGACGTTCCGCCTCATCCGCACATTGGACTTTCTACACTTACTTATCTTTTTGAAGGATCCATTCAGCACAAAGATAGTTTGGGAAGTGATATCGAAATAAAACCAGGTGCGGTGAACTGGATGACCGCCGGAAAAGGAGTCGTGCACTCCGAAAGAACTCCGGAATACCTTAGAAGTTCCGAAAAAAATCTTCACGGTTTTCAAATTTGGGTAGGTTTACCGAAAAAGTTGGAACAAAGCGAGCCCACTTTTCATCACACGGAAGCCGCCGATATCCCGGTTTGGAATGAAGGAGATTTGCAGTACAAACTGATTGCGGGCGAACTTTTCGGAAGAAGATCCCCGTTTCCGGTACATTCCAAACTGTTTTTTCTTGAAATTAAGAGTAAAAAATCTCAGCTGGTAAGCATCGGAAAGGATTTATTCGGCGAAGTGGCGATGTATGTTTTGGCAGGAAATGCAACCATCGAAGGAAATACTTTCGGCGGAAAACAATTGCTGGTTGCTAAAAATGCCACTTTATGCGAATTTGAAATCAGTGAAAATTCGACCATCTATCTTTTTGGTGGCGAACCTTTCGAAGAGGAACGCTATATTTTCTGGAATTTCGTGAATTCTGATAAAGAAATCATCGAGAAAGCCAAAATCAACTGGCATGAGCAAAACCACGAAGCATTTCCACTCGTTCCGGGTGATGAAGAAGAATATGTACCACTTCCAAAAGCGATTTTGAACGGAAAACTTTCGAAATAACAAACGCTATCTTCATTTAACTTGCCTGTCAGTTTATCTTTTCACCCAAAAATATCATACAATTAGATAGAATGAATTTTATGAAGCTATTTTAATTTGTAACTTTATCTGACAAAATATTATAATCATGGAAGAAAAGAAAAAACTGACAAGACAGACCGGAGCGCCTGTGCCAGACAACCAAAATGTACAGACCGCGGGAGCCAGAGGACCACTGCTGATGCAGGACTTCTGGTTTCTGGAAAAAATGGCCAACTTCGACAGAGAAGTTATCCCGGAAAGAAGGATGCACGCCAAAGGTTCCGGCGCATTTGGAACATTTACCGTAACCCACGATATTTCGCAATATACAAAAGCCCATATTTTTAATGAAATTGGCAAAAAAACAGAAATGTTTGCACGGTTTTCTACCGTGGCCGGAGAACGCGGTGCTGCCGATGCAGAAAGAGACATTCGTGGTTTTGCCTTAAAATTTTATACCGACGAGGGAATTTGGGATTTGGTGGGAAACAATACTCCGGTATTCTTTTTCCGTGATCCGATGAAATTTCCTGATCTGAATCATGCCGTAAAACGCGATCCAAAAACCAATATGCGGAGCGCCAACAACAACTGGGATTTCTGGACTTTACTGCCGGAATCTCTGCATCAGGTAACCATCGTGATGAGCGACCGGGGAATCCCAAACGGTTACCGCCACATGCATGGCTTCGGAAGCCATACTTACAGCTTTATCAATCATGCCAATGTACGTCATTGGGTGAAATTCCATTTCAGAACACAGCAGGGAATTGAAAATTTATCAGATGAAGAAGCTGCTGAAATCATCGGAATGGATCGTGAATCTTCACAGAAAGATTTGTTCGAAAATATTGAAAAAGGCAATTTCCCTAAATGGAAAATGTTTATACAGATCATGACAGAAGAACAGGCAAAAACTTACCGGTTCCACCCGTTTGATTTAACCAAAGTTTGGTCTAAAAAGGATTTCCCACTCATTGAAGTTGGTGAATTTGAACTTAATAAAAACCCAGAAAATTATTTTCAGGATGTTGAACAGGCGGCTTTCAACCCCACCAATATTGTTCCCGGAATTGGTTTTTCACCGGACAAAATGCTCCAGGGAAGATTATTTTCGTACGGCGACGCGCAGCGATACCGATTGGGCGTAAACCATTTTCAGATTCCTGTAAACAAGCCAAGATGTCCTTATCATGCTTTCCACAGAGACGGACAAATGCGCGTGGACGGAAATTACGGCGCAACAAAACATTATGAACCAAACAGTTACGGCGAATGGCAGGAACAACCAAGCGCTAAAGAACCACCATTGGAACTTTCTGGTGATGCTTATGCTCACAATTTCCGGGATGATGATGAAGATTACTTCACCCAACCAGGGGATTTGTTCAGAATCATCAAAGCCGATGGAAAAGCCGATGTTTTATTTAAAAACACTGCCGCAAATGTAGGTGGAGCCGAGAAATTCATCCAAATCCGCCATATCAGAAATTGCTACAAAGCAGATCCTGAATATGGAGAAGGAGTAGCAAAAGCCCTTGGACTGGATATGATGGAGGTTTTTGCTTTCGATATGTCGCCTTATGATCAGTGGGCACCAACTCAATCTTAAATCCAGAAAAAAGTGAAACTCAACCTTTCACTTTTTTCTTTTATACAATACTATAAAAATAAAAACATGGCAGAAATACAACATCACAACAACGAAAAAAACGGCGTATTCGAAATTTATGAAGACGGCGTAAAAGTCGGAGAAATGACCTACACTTGGGCAGGTACAGATAAATTCATCATTGATCACACCGGTGTTGATGAGGCCTTTAATGGGAAAGGATATGCAAAACAGCTGGTAATTGCAGGCGTAGAATACGCAAGAGAAAATGGGAAAAAAGTGATCCCACTTTGCTCGTACGCTAAAGCTACGATTGCAAGAAATGCAGAACTGCAAGATGTTCTGGCATAAAGAATTAAGTACTTACTTTCCAAACCCCATCAGCTAAAACTGAGGGGTTTTTTGTTACTGGTGACTGACCAACCAAGTAATGCTAAAGGAAAGTAAAACCAGAGAAATCTATCACCGATAAGAAACGCAGGACAGGCTTCTGGAGAAATACCGTAAAAAAACTATATTTGCTCATTAAATTCTTAAAAAAATGAACCCAGGAACGATTTTGCTCTTATTTGTTTTCGCGTATTTTATCGGTTTATTGGTGATCTCCTACATCACCAGCAGAAATGCCGACAACCAGTCATTCTTTATCGGAAACAAAAAAAGCAAATGGTGGCTTGTAGCGTTTGGGATGATTGGCACCAGTTTAAGTGGCGTTACGTTTATTTCGGTTCCGGGAACTGTCGGCAAAATAACAGCAGGAGATTATCCCTTCGGTGGATTCGAATACTATATGCTGGTCATCGGTTTTTTTATCGGCTACTTTATCGTGGCATTTGTTCTTCTGCCTCTTTATTACCGGATGAATCTCACTTCCATTTATACCTATTTGGGCCGGAGGTTTAATGTAGAGGCTCACAAAATCGGTTCTCTGTTCTTTATTATTTCACGTTCTATTGGTGCAACAGCAAGATTATACTTAGTGGTGAATGTATTGCAGATATTTCTTCTCTCGGCTTTAGGCGTACCGTTTTGGGTAACTTCTGCTGTAATTCTTATCATGGTTTTACTCTATACATTCGAAGGTGGGGTAAAAACAATTGTAATTACCGATACACTTCAGACTTCATTTATGATCCTGAGTTTGGTGGTTTGTATTATCTTTATTCTCTCCAATCTTAATTTATCCGCAGGCGAAGCATACAATGTGCTGGCGGCTAAAGACTATACGCATTTCGTTAATTTCGATGTAAACTCGAAAACATTTTTCCTGAAAACAATTCTCGGTGGTATGTTTATCACGATCGCCATGACTGGTCTGGATCAGGAGATGATGCAGAAAAATATTTCTGTAGACAATCTTAAAAATTCAAAAAAGAACATGCTTACATTTGCGGGAACACTCCTGTTGGTAAACCTCGCATTCCTGTTTCTGGGTGGTCTTCTGTACCTGTTCGCCATGGAAAATGGTGCTGAATACGCAAAAATCGTTGATATCGTAAACGGGAAAGAAAACATTACCAATGTTTTTGGTTTTAAAGATGCTGCAACAGGCACTGTACATAATATCATGGGCGACGATCTTTTTCCTGCACTTTCGCTTCAGGGCTATTTCCCGCTGTTTATCTCGGTAATTTTCATCATTGGTTTAATTTCCGCACTTTTTCCTTCTGCAGATGGCGCATTAACTGCCGTTACAAGCTCATACTGTGTAGATTTATTAAACATCAATGAAGACACAACCAAAACTGAAAAGCAGAAAAAAAGACAGCGGATGAAGATTCATTTAATCTTCACCGCCATTTTCTTCGCTTTAATCATGATTTTCAAAGCTATTGATGATAAATCAATCGTATATCTCATCATGGAAGTTGCCGGTTATACTTACGGACCGCTTCTGGGACTTTTTGCCTTCGGGATTTTAACCAAATATCAGATTACCAAAAAATACGCAATCATTGCCGTAACTTTGCTGGCACCGGTTTTAACCTATTTCATCAACTATCT
>NZ_DAMBHK010000081.1:0-8897 GCF_032060305.1 Kaistella sp.
AAATTTCCCCAAATTTATCGGTTGTCACTTTCACATGTTCGGTAATTTCAGCACTGATTGTTCTGATTGTTGACAGGTAATATTTCGGATTTCCGATGTATCGGGCAGCTGATGCAAGTTTTTCGGTCACGTTTTCTTCCATCTGATCCCTTTTCTGATCGGTCGTTTCAGGATCGATAAGTTCGAAATACAGTTTTTTCGAAAGCAGTTTGTCTTTTTTTAGCAGGCGGAAAATCAACCGGTCTTTTTCAATGGGCGAAAATTCACTTAGCGCCTGTTTAAATTCTTTTGAATATTCCATTAATTAAACAGTTTTGAATATTTCATAAATCCGTTCAGTGCCCAGTTTGCCGTATAATACAGCGATTTTACAGTTGAAAAATTCATGTAATCTTTGTAAACAAGATATTGGTCTTTCACAATATTGCTTTTTTTTCTCGAAATACTGGATTGGTGCATTCTGTATTTTGCCATTGTTTTCGGAAGTGGTTTTCCTACAGGAATTTTCTTCAGTAAATTCAGCCACATCACGTGGTCTTCGCGTTTGCTGCCTTCCGGAAAATATTCTTTGCCAACTCGTTGGGAATCGTACATTGAACTTAATAAAGAAAGTCGGCAGGTTTTAAGTAGATTATCAAAAGTTACCGGTTTGTCTGCTTTAAAATCGTCGATCACGGGATTTAAATTTTCATCGCAGCGTGCATAATTAGAATAGGCGAGTTCAGTATTTTCCTTTTTCATGAATGAAATCATTTCTTCTAAAAAATTCGGTTCCCAGAAATCGTCAGCATCCAAAAATGTGATAAATCTTCCACTGGCCTGCTTTAAAGATAAATTTCTGGCATGTCCGGCGCCGCCATTTTTGTCGGATAAAATCAGTTGTATGCGGCTGTCATTGATTTTCTGAATGATTTCCACCGAATTGTCAGTCGATTGATCATCCGTAATCATCCATTCCCAGTCTGTAAAAGTCTGATTCAAAACGGAAGCAATGGTTTCTTCTAAAAATTTTGACGAATTAAAAACCGGAGTAATGATCGAAACTTCAGGCATTGAATTTTTTAAGAGTTATTTCAACAAATTTACAATTATTAGTTTGATTTGAAATTCAATTCAAAACCTTAAATTTGTGGCTTATATAAAAATAAAACATGTTTTACGACCATCAATCGATCGAAAAGAAGTGGCAGAAATTCTGGGAAGAAAATCAAACCTACAAAACCGAAAACAAAACCGATAAACCGAAATTTTACGTTTTGGATATGTTTCCTTATCCATCAGGCGCGGGTTTACATGTAGGCCATCCGCTGGGATATATCGCTTCGGATATTTACGCAAGGTACAAAAGACATCAGGGATTTAATGTTTTGCATCCCGTTGGTTACGATTCTTTCGGATTGCCTGCGGAACAGTATGCAATTCAAACCGGAACACATCCTGCAATTACTACTGAGCAGAATATCACAAGATACGAAGAACAGCTGCGAAAAATCGGTTTCTCTTTCGACTGGAGCAGGGAAATCAGAACTTCAGATGCTTCTTATTATAAATGGACACAATGGATTTTCATCCAACTTTTCAATTCGTGGTACAATAAATCAACTGATAAAGCCGAACCTATTGAGACGTTGATTCAGCATTTTGAAACGCGGGGAACATTAAACCTCTCAGCGGTGCAGAATGATGCTTTAAATTTCACAGCTGAAGAATGGAAATCTGCATCTGAGCTCGACAGGCAAGATATTTTGTTAAACTACCGTTTAGCTTATCGTGCAGAAACTACCGTAAACTGGTGTCCGGGTTTAGGAACTGTGCTTGCCAACGATGAGGTGAAAGACGGCAAATCTGAACGTGGCGGATTCCCGGTTTTCCAGAAGAAAATGATGCAGTGGAGCATGAGAATTACCGCGTATTCCGAAAGATTGTTGCAGGGTTTGAACACGCTGGACTGGCCCCAACCCTTAAAAGATTCTCAGGAATACTGGATCGGCAAATCTCAGGGAGCGCAGGTAACTTTTGAGCTCTTGAATTCCGAAGAAAATATTTCGGTTTTTACGACCCGACCTGATACTATTTTCGGAGCGACTTTTATGGTATTGGCCCCAGAAAATCCTTTGGTTGAAAAAATAACTACTGAAGAACAGAAATCCGAAGTCGACCGTTATATCGAAGAAACCTCTAAAAAAACGGAGCGCGACCGGATGGCAGACGTGAAAAACGTTTCCGGCGCGTTTACCGGAGCTTATGCACTGAATCCGTTTAACGACGAAAAAATGCCGGTTTATATTTCAGATTATGTACTGATGGGTTACGGAACAGGCGCAGTAATGGCAGTTCCCGCCCATGACGAGCGCGACCACCGTTTTGCAAAGAAATTCGGACTTAATATTGTAAAGGTTGTAGAAACCGAGGAAGATGTGCAGGAAAAATCCTTCGATTCGAAAGATTCGGTTTGTGTAAACTCTGACTTTTTAGACGGATTGAATTACACTGACGCCAAAGCTAAAATCATTGATGAAATAGAAAACCGCGGCATCGGTCACGGTACAACAAATTATAAACAGCGGGACGCGATTTTTTCAAGACAGCGTTATTGGGGCGAACCGGTTCCGGTATATTATAAGGAAGGGATGCCTTATGCGCTGCCAGTATCTTCGCTTCCACTTGAACTTCCGGAGGTTGAGAAATATTTGCCAACTGAAGACGGCGATCCGCCTTTGGGAAATGCAAAAAATTTCGCCTGGGATGAACTCAACGAAAAAATAGTAGCTACCGAATTAATCGATAATGTCACTGTTTTCCCTTTAGAATTATCTACGATGCCAGGCTGGGCAGGAAGTTCTTGGTATTTCTTGAGATATATGGATCCGACAAACGAAGAAGTTTTCGCGGATAAAAATCTTTCGGATTACTGGGGTCAGGTGGACTTATATATTGGCGGAAGTGAGCATGCAACGGGGCATTTATTATATTCCCGTTTCTGGAATATGTTCTTGAAAGACCGTGGTTTTATTAGCCAGGAAGAACCTTTCCAAAAACTGATCAATCAGGGAATGATTTTGGGAATGAGTGCCTTTGTTTACAGGGTTGACGGTACCAATCAATTTGTTTCCAAAAATTTAGCTCAAAACTACGAAACTCAAAAAATTCACGTTGATGTTTCTTTATTAAAAGGAACTTCTGATGAACTTGATGTTGAAAAATTCAAGAACTGGCGATCAGAATTTGCTGATGCTGAATTTATTCTGGAGGACGGAAAATACATCACAGAACGCGAAGTAGAAAAAATGTCTAAGTCCAAATACAATGTTGTAAATCCTGATGATATCTGTGAGGAATATGGTGCGGACTGTTTAAGGCTTTACGAAATGTTTCTCGGGCCTTTGGAACAGTCGAAACCTTGGAACACCCAGGGATTGAGCGGAGTTTACGGTTTTCTGAAAAAATTCTATAACCTATATTATAATGGTGACAGCTTCGATGTTTCGGAAGAAGAACCAACAAAAGAAGAATATAAGATTCTTCATACGCTGATTAAAAAAGTGGTTTCGGATATTGATAATTTCTCTTTCAACACCTCGGTATCTTCATTTATGATTGCCGTAAATGAGTTCCAGAAGCTTAAAACAAACAAGAGAAAAATTCTGGAAGCTTTGGCAATCGTGGTTTCTCCTTACGCGCCGCACATTTCGGAGGAGCTTTGGGAAAAACTCGGTCATACCATTTCTATTGAATTTGAGAAGTTCCCGGTTTTCGAGGAAAAATATCTCGTAGAAGACGAAATAGAGTATCCAGTGAGCTTCAATGGAAAGATGAGATTCAAAATGGCTTTGCCGGCAGATTTAAGTGTTGGCGATATTGAAGAAAACGTTATGAAAGATTTACGTGTTTTAGATCAGCTCGCAGGAAATACTCCTAAAAAAGTAATCATCGTCCCAAAAAAAATCGTTAATATTGTGTGTTGAAAATAATTTAAAAAAAAATACCGTAGCTCAAATCGTAAAAAAAGGGGTTTAATTTCTGCGAATTTTTAAAGGTATTTTGAAAATCGAAAATTATCATCATTATTTAAATGAAAATTTACCAATTTGGCAATGTTAATGAATCTTAACATGAGAAAAATGTATTTCATTAGTGGCGAAACACTTGCGTGAATGATAATTTTGACTTTATTTTACAGCTCGAAAAATTTAAAAAATAACAATTATAATTTAGTTTAGTATGGAAATGAATGTTTCAAACAACGAGGAGCAAGTAGTTGCTAAAAAGTTAGGGGGCTTAAATCCTGCATTAGTTATTCCTATTCTTATCGCAATAGGTATTGCTATTTATTTATTTGTATTGGGAAATCCAGGAAACTTTAAAGCCGATCCAAGGCTGGAGGGTCTTTCATCTGTAAGTTTCTCGGATTTGGAAACAAAAGAATTACATCCTGATGGATTTATGGGGATTATCTATATGGGTGGACCAATTGTACCAATTCTTATTTCGTTTATGATCATCGTTATCGTGTTTTCTATAGAGCGTGCATTGGTTTTGAGAAAAGCTGCAGGAAAAGGAAATGTTGATAACTTCGTTTTAAGCGTAAGAAGATTACTTGACCAAAACAAAGTAGATGAAGCGATCGAAGAGTGCGACAGACAAGAAGGTTCTGTAGGTAACGTAGTAAAAGAAGGTCTTACGACTTACAAAGCTTTGGCTCACGATACTACCATGAACAAAGAGCAAAAAATGGTTGCACTTAACAAATCAATTGAAGAAGCTACAACCCTGGAGATGCCAATGTTAGAGAAAAACATGATGATTCTTTCTACCTTAGGTACAGTAGCAACTCTTGTTGCACTACTAGGAACGGTAATCGGGATGATCAAGGCGTTCTCTGCATTAGGTTCAGGTGGTGGTACACCGGATTCAGCTGCGCTTTCAATCGGTATCTCTGAAGCACTTGTAAATACAGCTTTAGGTATTGGTACTTCTGCAGTAGCGATTATCCTTTATAACTATTTTACTTCTAAGATTGACGGTCTAACGTTCAAAATTGACGAAATCGCAATGTCAATCCAGCAGTCATTTGCAGAATTTCACTAAGAAATTTTGTTTTGAGGGCAGGCCTTTTTTAACTTCAGGGTTATTTTAAGGTCTAAAATATGTGAAGTTTAATAAAAAAATAAAGTATAATGGCGAGAGTCAAACCAAAAAGACATAACATAAGGGTAGATATGACGGCGATGACCGATGTATCATTCCTACTCCTTACGTTCTTTATCCTTACGGCTCAGTTCAATGTTCCTGATGTCGAAACGGTAACCACGCCATCTTCTATCTCTGAAAAACTTCTTCCGGACGCCAGTTTGATGACTGTTCTCAGTACAACAGACGGAAAATTCTACTTTACACCAGTAGATAACGGGACCGAAAGAATGCAGCTTTTAGATAAAATGGGAGAGAAGTACGGAGTGAAATTTACGGATAAAGAGAAAGTTGAGTTTACCAAAGTGCAGTCTGTAGGAGTGCCTATGAATCAACTTAAAGGATATCTTAATCTTTCCGAGGACGATAAAAAAGCATTTAAGAGCCAAACAGGCGTTCCGCTTGACAGTACCAATAAGCAGTTGATCGACTGGGTACAGAAAAGTTTAGAAGTAAATCCTGACTATAAGTTAGCAGTAAAGGGCGACGTAGAGACGAAATACCCTAAGGTTAAAGCATTGTTCGAAGGATTGAGAGATATTGATTTCTTGAAATTCTGGTTAATAACAAGTCAGGAAGTAGCACAATAATAAAGAAATGGCAGAAGTACAAGTAAAAGACAGTAGCGGGAAAGGTGGTAAGGTGCGCTCGCAGAAGCAGCCGCCCCACGTAGATTTAACCCCAATGGTGGATTTGGCGTTCCTTTTGATCACGTTCTTTATGTTGGTTACAACTTTCAACAAACCGAATGTGATGGATCTGGGGCTTCCGGCAAAACCGAAACCGGATGCACCAAAACCAGAACCAACTGAAATTGATTTATCCAATTCAATTTCTCTAATTATAGGAAAAGACAACAGGATTTTCTATCATCAGTTAGACCAGGCAGGCCTTAACGAGCAAACGCTTCAGGAAACATCTTTTGATAGAGAAGGGATTACCAAAGTAATCGAGCAGGCAAAAGCTAGAGCTAAAGATCAGACTAAATTTACGGTGATCATTAAGCCGACAGACGATGCAGTGTATAAAAACTTTGTAGACATTCTGGATGAAATGGCCATTACCAAAAACGAAATATACGGTATTACCGATATAAAAACTTGGGAGCAGGCAATTTATGACAAGAAGGTAGGCGGCTCTGCACCAGCAGCTCCGGCAGCTGATACAAACTAGAATGAATTAGTTTAAATTTTAAAGAAAGAAAAATGGCAGAAGATAACGCATACAAAAGTAATCTTACTTTAGATGAAATTGTATTTGAAAACAGAAATAAAGCTTACGGGGCCTATGACTTGAGAACAAGTTATAGATCGGTCCTTACCAAGTCTTTTATTCTTGGAACCATTCTCTTCCTGGTAGCGGCAATCACTCCGTTCGTGATCATGAAGATCAAGCAGATGAATGCAAAAGAAGCTACCGAAGTTAATGCCAATTTAATTGACATTTTACCGGAAGAGCCCATTATAGAAGAAGTGGTAGAAGATGAACCACCGCCACCACCGCCGCCACCAAAAGAAGAAGAGCCTCAGCAGGAGGTTATTCAGAACGTGGTACCGGAACCGGTGAAAGCTCCAAAGGTAGAAACTCCACCGCCGCCAATTACAAAGCAGCTGGAAACTACAACAGGTCTTATTGCACAGGAAGGTGTGAAGACTCCAAGTTATACCCCACCTCCACCTCCACCCGGGCCTACAAAATCTACGACAGTAGAGGTAAAGCCGCAGGTTTCTGAGACCCAGGTTTATACGGAAGTTGAGCAGTTAGCTGAGTTCCCTGGTGGTATCAACTCCTTCAGAAGTAAAGTAAACAGCAGTTTTGATACTTCTGTAATGGATGGTGATGAAGGTACAGTGAAAACTGAGGTAACATTTGTTGTGGAGAGAGACGGATCGATAACTGATGTGAAAGCAAATGGATCTAATAAAGATTTTAACGCGGAAGCAATCAGAACTGTAAAATCAATCAAAAATAAATGGGCCCCTGCAAAAATAAACGGTCAGGCTGTACGTTATAGATTCAGAATGCCGCTTACCATGCAGTTCGAATAATTTATTAAAATTGAATTTAATATAATGAAAGAGAAGCAAAAGCTTCTCTTTTTTTAATTTTTTGTATTTTTGCGCATGTTGTTTAATTGGTTATCATTAGTAACAGGTTTTTTTTATATTGTTCTGGGCATTGTTGTCATTATTTATAAATTTTTCATCATTTTCCTTGAACCCAATATCGCCTATGCTTTAGGCGCTTTATTAATCCTTTACGGAATTTTCAGAATCGTAAGAGCGATATACAGAATCCGACAGAATAAAAATGAAGAATAGATTACTCGCATTATTAGTTTGCATTTTTACATTTTTTCTTTCATGTAAAAAAACAGAGAAAGTTTTGGTAGACGATCCACAGCAAGGTGAAATTACTGTTGCTGCTGATGAATCTTTTCAAAGTGTCACTGAAGCTTTAACGCAGAGATATATGGCACTGAATCCAAAAACAAAAATTAACCTGGTCATCAAAAAAGAAGATTTAGCATTTTTGGATCTGCTCGAAAATAAAGTAAGGGTTATTGTAATGTCCCGGGATTTGAGCGAAGAAGAAAAAAAAGCATACAAAGACAAAATCGATATGGATATTGTGCCTGCAAAGTTTGCTGTAGACGCTGTTGTCTTTGTAGTTTCGAAAAGTGCGGCGAGGGAATCGGTTTCAATTGAAGAAATTTCAGATTTATTAGTTTCTGATAATAAAAATATCATTTTTGATGGTACCAATTCGAGTAATTTAAATTTTGTTGCGCAAAAATTAGATAAAAAGCCAAGTGAATTAAAATTCTCCATTATCAATGGAAATAAAAATATAGTAGATGAAATCAATAAACATCCTGAAAAAATTGGGGTAATTAGTCTAAATACCATCAGCAGACCATACGATACAGAGTCACAGAAGCTGCGAAATTCGGTTAAAATATTGCCCGTGATTTCAAATAAAAAAGCGGTAATGCCTGAAATCGCGACAATTCGGGATATGAGCTATCCTTTTTCGCGAACACTATATTTCCTGACGAATGAAGCTTATTACGGTTTAGGAAACGGTATGATTCGTTTTTCCTGCCAACAGTTAGGCCAAATTGTCGTACAGAAGGAAGGACTACAACCCTATAACATATTCAGAAGAGAAGTTCAGATGCGTTAAATTTTACTTAAAAAGTTATGGTGAAATTTTATGGTATGAAAATTGGGTAATAGAGTTAGTAAGTTTTTTTACATATAAACAATTAAAATGAAAGAATTAATGAATTTAACAAGAAAAGTTGCTTTAGGAGTTGCGGTAGGATTTTTTTCTAACTTCGCTTTTGCGCAGACTTTACAGGAAGGTGTTGCAAATGCCGATAGTCATAAGTACGCAAAAGCTAAAACAGTTTTTAATGAAATGATTGCCAAATCACCAACGGCAGAAAATTATTTTTACTTAGGGAATTCCTACCTAACTCAGTTCGAACCTAATTTCGAAATGGCACAGGAAAATTTTAATAAAGGTTTAGCAGCAGATAAAAAAAGTTATCTTAATAGAATTGGTTTAGCATCAGTTAAACTTGGTAAAGGTGACAAATCTGCAATCGCGGAAATTCAGAATATAGTTAAAGACTCCCGTGATAAAGATGCGGAAGTTCTATACAGAGCAGCTGAAGCTTTAACAATTTTTGGAGGTGCAGC
>NZ_DAMBHK010000082.1:0-8426 GCF_032060305.1 Kaistella sp.
TAATGCGCTTCCAGCCAGTTATCACCTACTCCAACTTCCACCAGCAAAGGTACTTTGGTTTCAAATGCAGATTCCATTTCGGTTTTGATTAAATTTTTGGCGACCTCAACTTCCTCTATCGGAGCTTCAAACAAAAGTTCGTCATGAACCTGGAGGAGCATTTTGGTTTTCAAATTCATTTCCGTCAGTTTCTCGTCGATTTTAATCATCGCCAGTTTAATCACATCGGCAGCACTTCCCTGGATTGGTGCATTCACTGCGTTTCTTTCTGCATGCGCTTTCACCACAAAGTTAGCGGAATTGATGTCTTTTAAGTGGCGCTTCCGGTGAAGAATTGTTTCCACATAACCCAGTTCCTGCGCTTTTTTCACCTGCTCTGCCATATACTTCTTAAGTCGTGGATAGGTTTCAAAATAAGCTTCAATCATCTGTTTGGCTTCGGTTCGTGAAAGTCCGGTCTGTTCAGCCAAAGCAAAAGCGCCCTGACCGTAGATAATCCCGAAGTTCACCGTTTTCGCCTGAGAGCGCTGGGTTTTACTTACTTCTTCGAGTGGAATATTAAATAATTTAGAAGCCGTGGAAGCGTGAATATCTTCTCCGTTCTGGAATGCCAGAATCATATTCTCCTCATTGGAAATTTCTGCAATCAGACGCAATTCGATTTGAGAATAGTCGGCAGAAATAATTTTTTTCCCTTCACCTGCAACGAAAGCCCCGCGAATCTGCTGACCTCTTAAAGTACGGATTGGGATATTCTGAAGATTCGGATTTACCGAAGCCAAACGGCCTGTAGCTGCCGTTGTCTGCGAAAAATTGGTATGAACCCGCTGATCATTTTTGTCGATCTGCAGAGGTAACGCATCAACATATGTTGATTTCAGTTTCTGATAGGTTCTGTATTCAAGAATGTATTTGATGATTTCATGCTTTGTTGACAGTTTCTGCAAAACATCCTCGGAAGTAGCGTACTGACCTGTTTTCGTCTTTTTCGCTTTCGGGTCGAGCTGCATTCTTTCAAACAGAATTTCGCCCAGCTGTCTTGGCGAATTCATATTGAATTCTTCACCGGAGAGTTCAAAAATATTCTTTTCAAGCTCTCGCAGATCATTTTCAAGGTCTTTACTTTCCTGTTCAAGCCATTTTTTATCCAGTGAAACACCCTCAAGTTCCATCTTGGCCAGAACTTTCATTAACGGCATTTCAACTTTATAAAATAAATCCTGAAGATTTTCTTTGTGAAGCTGTGGCGCAAAAAGCTCGTAAAGTTGCCACGTAATATCTGCATCTTCAGCTGCATAATCCGTTTGCTCTTCAACGGAAACTGCCCGCAAAGTGACCTGATTTTTTCCTTTGCCAATCAGCGTTTCAATGGATACCGGTTTGTAATTCAGATAAATTTCAGAAAGGTAATCCATACCGTGTCTACCATCGGGATTCAGCAGATAATGGGCAATCATCGTATCGAAAATTGCACCCTGAACCTCGATACCATAGCGCTTCAGGATTTTATAATCAAACTTAAGGTTATGCGCTACCTTCAGGATTTCTTCTTTTTCAAATAAGGGTTTAAAAATTTCGAGCGTTTCCAAAACTTCCTCCCTGTTTTCAGAAAGCGGAATGTAATACGCCAAACCTTTTTTATAGGAAAAACTCATCCCGATTAATTCGGCTTCCAGCTCATTTAAGGAAGTGGTTTCGGTATCAAAACACACCGCTTTCTGCTGAAGCAGGTTTTTAACGAGAATCTTCTGCGCTTTTGGCGAATCGATGTATTGGTAAAGATGATCGTTTTCGGCAATATTCGATTTGGTATTGGTCGCCTGATCGAGTTCTTCATAGCTGGCAAACAGATCGAGCTGAACCGATGCCGCGCCAAGATTTCCTAAAGGTGCAGCATTTTCAACTTTATCATAACGGGAAATTTTATCCGGACTTTGAGCCTGAGTTTCCGTTGCTGGCGCAAAAGCCCGGTAAAGATTTTCGTACAGTCTGCGGAATTCGATCTCGTCGAAAACTGTTTTCACTTTTTCGAAATCGGGAGTTTCCAGATCGTACTGTTCCTGATGAAATTCTATTGGTGAATCACAAATAATCGTGGCGAGTTTTTTTGATAAAATACCGCGTTCGGCACTGTCTTCTACCTTTTCACGCAGTTTCCCTTTGATTTCGTGCGTGTTTGCCAGAAGGTTTTCGATGCTTCCGTATTCTTTCAGGAATTTTTTTGCAGTTTTTTCGCCTACACCGTCAAGTCCCGGAATATTATCTACTGAATCTCCCATCATGGCAAGGAAATCGATCACCTGTTTCGGGTCATCAATTTCGTATTTGGCTTTTACTTCTTCAACGCCTAAGATTTCAAATTCCGCTCCCTTTAATCCGGGTTTGTAAATTTTAATTTTATCGGTCACCAACTGCGCAAAATCTTTGTCCGGCGTTACCATATAGGTCGTGTACCCTTCTTTTTCTGCTTTGCAGGCAATGGTTCCGATAACATCATCGGCTTCATAACCTTCAACTCCAAGAATGGGAACATGCATCGCCTCCAGAATCCTGTGAATGTAAGGAATTGCTATCTTAATGGCTTCCGGGGTTTCGCTCCTGTTGGCTTTATAATCTGAAAAATCAGCAGTCCTCACGCTGGCTTCCCCAACGTCGAAAACTACGGCCAGATGCGTAGGTTTTTCCCTGCGGATGAGCTCGATTAAAGAATTGGTAAACCCAAAAATGGCAGACGTGTCTTTTCCGTCGCTCGTAATCCGCGGACTGCGGATTAGGGCGTAATATCCACGAAAAATCATCGCATACGCATCGATGAGGAAAAGCCGTTTATCGTTGTTGTGTGACATAAAAGCAAAGATAATATTTTTGGCTGTAAGCCGGGGACGAAAACAGAAGTTTTGGCGCGAGCGAAGCGAGCGCAAAAAAGTGTGGCAATAAAATCAGTGAAAATGTCAGCTGTCAGGAATTTGCTTTCTGTCTTTTGTAAATCACTTTTAATGAAAGTGTCGCAAAAAAACCGCCCAGGAAAAAGCCCATTAAAGCCCCCATGATAAGATCCATCGGGAAATGTACCCCCAGATAAATGCGGCTGTAAGAAACCATTGCCGCCCAGAAGAATAATAAATAGGGCAAATATTTGTGGGTTTTCCGAAGCAGGATGCTCATTAACGTGGCAATAAAGAAAGTATTGGAAGCATGGCTGGAATAAAAACCGAATTGCCCGCCACATTTCACCTCTCTTACCAAACCTTCCAAAGTTGGGTCATGACACGGTCTGAGCCTTGCAATCCCGGATTTGAAAATCCCGGCAAGCTGATCAGACACCGTCACGCCCAAAGCGATGAAAATAAGGATGAAAATTAAATTCCGGACCCTGTATTCTTTATATAGTAAATAAAGAAAAATAACATAAAGCGGAACCCAGATCCAGGTCGCAGAAACCATAATCCAAAACTGGTCGAACGGCTGGCTTCCCAGATTATTGAGGTAGAGAAAGGCTTGTTGGTCTTCCTGAATGATTTCGTGCATATTAACGGCTTACAGGTCCTTCGTGCTGGTCGTCGTCAGCAAGATTAACTTTAGGTTGTACTTTTTCAGCGAGTGCTTCATTATGCTGTGCCTCAGCAAGTGGATTATAATCTTTGGCGGCCTGCTTTACTTTGTCGATTTCACGCTTTATTTCAGATACAGGATTATCGGTTTCTTTTAAAATCTCAGTTTTCACATCCTCCATAGCACCGCGCATCTTACGCACACCCTCTCCCAGATCGCGTGCAATCTGAGGTAATTTATCTGGACCGAATAAAACGACGATTGCAACAGCAATCAAAAGCATCTCTCCTATACTTAATTCCATGGCGTAAAATTACGAAAGTTTATGAAATCAATTTTCATTTTTAAAAATTTAAATCTTCGAGGGGAAGTTAATGACTCCTTTTCTCCCGAAAAACATGATATACGATTACCGCACTGATGGCCATCAGCAAAAATCCAAGGAAAAACGGCGCTCCCGGAAATATAAACGGTGCTGAATCGTGCGTAAAATAATAAAAAGTATTGGTCATGAGCGGTGGACCTACAATTGCGGTAAGACTAACAAGACTTGCCAGCGCGCCCTGAAGTTCGCCCTGTTCACTTTTTGGCACTTCCGAAGAAATGACCGACTGCAGCGCCGGACCTGCAATTCCGCCCAGACCGTAAGGCACCAGAAACGCGAACATCATCCAGCTTTCGCTTGCAAATGCAAATAAAATCATCCCGACGGCATACAGCGAAAGACCGTAGAAAATACTTTTTTCGTTTCCGATTTTAGGTTGAATGAAGCGGATTAAGTAGCCCTGAACCAAAGCAGCCATAAAACCGGAAACTCCTAAAGAAATTCCGACCAAAGTTTCAGTCCATTTGAATTTATACATCGTGAAGAATGTCCAGTTGGTCTGTACCGCATGTCCTGCAATATATACGAAAATTAAAGCTGCGATAAGTCCAAGGATTTTCGGGTATTTTTTCAACTGCAAAAGCGAACCTATAGGATTTGCACGCCTCCAGTTAAAGGGACGGCGGTGTTCTTTATCAAGACTTTCAGGGAGAATAAACCAGCCATAGAGAAAATTGACAAGACAGAGAATTGATGCTGCGTAAAACGGAACCCTTGCGCCATACTGCCCCAAAACACCACCGATCACCGGTCCGATGATGAAGCCCAATCCGAAAGCCGCTCCAATCATTCCAAAGTTTTTAGCGCGGTCTTCATCGGTAGAAATATCGGCAATATAGGCACTGGCCGTTGTAATACTGGCTCCCGTAACTCCGGAGAACAGCCGGCCTACAAAAAGCCAGAAAATAGTCGGTGCTAAAGCCTGAATCATAAAGTTAATCGAAAACCCAAGCAGTGAAAAAAGAATAATCGGTCTCCGCCCAAACCGGTCGCTTAATCCTCCCAGAACCGATGCAAAGACAAACTGCATTGCGGCGTACACAAAACTCAGCCAGCCTCCGTATTGAGAAGCCACACTGAGATCCGGATTATGAGTTAACTCCTGAATAAGCTTGGGTACCACAGGAATTACAATTCCCCATCCTGTAATATCGATGAGCAATGTGATAAATATAAAACCGATGGCTGCGGATTTCTGATTCTTTTTCATGACAGAATGCAAAGATAGTTTTTGTAAAAGCAAGTTTTATTACAAAGCCAAAAAAAATGCCCTTTTTTCAAAGGACATTCTCTTTATATAAAATAAGATTAGGCTTCTTCAGGCGTAGCTTCTTTCTTAGCAGCTAAACTTTTCTTGGTTCCTTCCACCCCTTTCTTCTTCAGCAAATCATAAGATACTGCTGATGCGATAAACCAGGTAGAATACGTACCAAAACCAACCCCGATAAGCAGGGCAAACATAAATCCTCTTAAGTTTTCACCACCGAATATAAAGATGGCAAGAATTACAAGGAAGGTCATAAATGCGGTATTAAACGTTCTTCCCAAGGTACTTGAAATGGAGTCATTGAATAATCCTTCCAGAGTTATGGCTTTTTTCTCGTTTAGATATTCACGGATTCTGTCGAAGATGATTACCGTATCGTTGATGGAGTAACCCAGTACCGTAAGAATTGCCGCGATGAAATCCTGATTGATCTCCATGTTGAAAGGCATTACATTCTTCAGGATCGAGTAAGCACCCAGAATTACAATCGCGTCATGCACTAATGAAGCCACTGCGCCGGTTGAAAACTGCCATTTCTTGAACCGTACCAAAATGTAAAGGAAAATCCCGGCCAGTGCAATAAGCAATGCAATAACACCACCTGATTTAATATCATCCGCTACCGTAGGTCCTACTTTTACAGAGCTTACAATTCCGTAACTGCTTCCTGAATCTTTAAACCCTGAAAGCTGTGCATCTGCAGGAAGATAAGGCTTGAGTCCGTTAAACAGTTTGCTTTCAACATCCTGATCAGCTTCTACACTTTCTTCGTCAATTCGGTAATCTGTTGTAATTTTCAGCTGATTATCGCTTCCGAAGGTCTTCACATCCACTGCGTTTTTCTGGCCTTCTTTGTTAACGAACTGTTTTTCAAGATTATCGGCAGCGTCGTTTGCCACTACAGGTTTTTCAAAACGTACCACATAGCTTCTGCCTCCTTTAAAGTCGACCCCAAATTTAAATCCTGAAGTTACGATGGAAGCAAGACAGATGATGGTAATAATTCCGGAAATGATATAAGCATATTTTCTTTTTCCAATGAAATCAACCCAGGTATTTCTGAAGATGTTTTTACTGAACTTAGTCCATACAGAAAGTCCTTTTCCTTTTTCAAGTCTGCTGAAAATAAGTACTCTCGTTAAAAGTACACAGGTAAACATCGAAAGGATAATACCGATACCCAATGTTACCGCAAAACCCTGAATCGGACCTGTACCGAAGATATAAAGCACCACCGCTGTAAGAAGTGAAGTTATGTTACCATCGATAATCGCCGAAAGCGAGAAGTTGAAACCTTCGTTGTATGCTTCACGGATATTTTTACCGGCAAAGAGCTCTTCTTTGGTTCTTTCATATACAATTACGTTCGCATCAATCGACATTGCCATGGAAAGTACGATACCCGCGATACCAGGAAGCGTAAGCGTAGCATCTACAGAATCCATGATTCCCATCAGGTAAAACAAGTTGAAAGAAATCGCGATTACCGCATAAATCCCTGCCCCACCGTAATAGAACAGCATATAAAGAATAATGATTACAAAGGCAATGATGAAGGAATACATCCCGGCATTTACCGATTCTGCTCCCAAAGATGGCCCTACCACTTCTGCCTGTACAATTTTTGCACCTGCAGGCAGTTTACCTGCTCCAAGAACATTTACCAGGTCCTGTGCTTCTTCCTGAGAGAAACTTCCGGAAATCTGTGTTCTACCGTTAGGGATTTCGTTTACAACGTTCGGTGCGGTATAAACCACATTATCCAAAGTTACGGCAACGGGTTTGTTTACGTTTTTACCGGTCAGTGTTTTCCAGTCTTTAGAACCTTTAGAGTCCATCTGCATGTCGACCACGATTCTTCCAAGGTCATCATAGTTTACCCTTGCAGATTCCACCGCACCGTCTACCGGAGCTTTTTGGTTGATGTTTCCACGGATGGCGTAAAGTACAAGATTATTCCCGTCACCTGCTTCCGGCTTATATCCCCACATAAACTGGGTATATTTAATGTTCTGCGGTCTTAAATCGTGAGCAATTTTGCTGTTGATGATTTTATTAATCGCAGCAGTATCGGAAAGTTTTACATTCGCAACACCGTTAGATCTTAATGAATTTAACTGTAAAAGGTTTATGAGGTTTGTGTTTTTGGCAACACCCATAGAATCACCTTTGGTAGCGATTACAGCATTAAGCTGTTCCAGGTAAGGGTACACTTCCTGAAGCTGCTGAACTTCCCAAAACTGAAGCTTTGCAGAAGTCTGAAGCATTTTCTTCACCCGGTCGATGTCTTTCACGCCAGGCATTTCCACAGAAATTCTTCCTGTTCTTGGTACACGCTGCACGTTTGGCTGCGTAACCCCCATTTTATCGATACGGGTTCTGATTACTTCGTAAGCAGTCCCTGTAGAAAGCTCAATTCTGTTCTCTATAATTTTTTTAACCTGCTCATCGGGTGTATTGAATTTAATCTCAGAAAGATTAGTATTCCCGAAGATTTCAGCGTCTGCAAGTTTCAGGTTGGTTCCTTTTTCTTTATTTACCAGATCGAATTGGGTAAAGAAATCCTTGATATAAGGATTGGTAGAGTTTTTCTGCATCTGGTCGGTACGGTCCAGCGCCTCCAGAAGAACCGGATTGGTAGAATAATTGGTTAAGTTATTTACCAAATCTCTTTGGTTGATCTCCAAGAGTACGTTAATCCCGCCTTTCAGATCCAGACCAAGCTTCATTTCCTTTTCTTTCGCCTGGGAGTAATAAAGTTTTGTAAAACCGAGATTCAGGGTGTCTTTAGAAAGTCTGGCCATCTCTTTCTGATACTTTTCCGGGTTGTTACCGGCGAGTTCAGTGGCCTGTTTTTCAATTTTGCCTGCATACCAGGTTGGTAACAATTCATTAAGACAAATAAGTCCCAGAATTATCGCAACCAGCGTAATAAGTCCTTTTCCTTGCATTGTTAATAGTTTACAACATTAAAATTATAGTCGGCAAATATAATGATTTTCAATAGAATTAAGAATTTTTAACAAAATAATTTAGATTGAATTATAAATGGATAAAAACTCCCAAAACATTGCTAAACCAACGGCATTTTGCGGGTTTCCCGACTGAAATATAAAAAGCGGCTCAATGGCCGCTTCCCTATTAGATCGTCATAGAAAATATTCTTGTTTCCGGTTTGTTGCGCATCATTCTGAGATCGAACGTCATGGCAACGTTTCTGGT